>JBILEG010000532.1:0-2621 GCA_044352225.1 Pseudomonadales bacterium
TCTTCCGGGTCGATGGCGCTGTTGTCGATGATGGGGTTGGCGGCACGCTCGCCCGCGTTGTTCAGGTAGCCGTGGATGGTCACGATCGTCGGTAATCCCGCGTGGCGCTTCACCACGCCCGAGGCCCACGCCAGAGCCGCGTCGGGTGCGTCGAACTGCAGGCCGATGTGCAGGAAGCGGTAGCCGCCTGCTTCGAAGACCTGTGCGCTGCTCGCGCCGCCCGCGAAGGAATCCACGTACCAGTCTTTGCCGCGGAAGAAATCCGACGCGGCGCCGAAGATCGAGACGAAGTTGGACGTCCCTCCCGCGTGCAGCATGCCCAGGCTGCTCCAGCCGGTGAATTGCGCGGCAGGCGGGTGGTTCGCGTCGGTCCACATCGCGTCGTGGTCGTGATTCCCCGGCACGACGGCGAAAGGCATTTTCCCCTCGATCAGTGCGTAGCCCTTCCGGGCGAGCGGCATTTCGAAATCCTGCGTGCGCGCGGTGGGTGCGAAGTGCCCGTCCAGAAAAGGATTGGCCACGCGCCCGAAGCCGCGAGCCGCATGAGCCGGATCGATCGCCACGCTCTGGTGTTGCCAGACATCGCCCAACGCCGTCAGGAAGGCTATATCGCCGCCCGCACTGCTGGCATTCGCCGCCACATAACGCATCTGCGCGAGAAAGAGTTCGCTCGCGTCGAAGGGAAAGCCCTCGCTTTTCTGGTGCGTGTAGTCGAGATAGTTCTGCGTGTCCGGGATGACGGCAATCGTGAAATCGCGATCGGCATCGACTGCCCGCGACCCCGCCGGCGTCAACAGCAGTGCGGCTGAGAGAACTGCAAGCAGGCGTGTCCGCATCTTCAATGCTCCTGTGCGATCAACCGGAGATGGTGTAGCCGCCATCGATCGGCAGTGTCTGCCCCGTGATCCAGCTCGCTTGTGCACTGGTCAGGAACAACACTGCGCCTGCGACGTCCTCGGGCACGCCGTGACGGCCGAGCGGTGTGCGCGCCAGCGTGGGCGCACTCCATGCCGGGTTGGCGAGCGATGCCGCCGTCATGCGGCTGGCGCACATGCCCACCGCCACGGCATTGGCACGGATGCCTTGAGGGCCCCATTCGGCCGCCATGGCGCGGGTGATGCCCAGCAAGCCCGTTTTCGCCGCGCCGTAACCCGGCACGATGCCGATCCCGAAATACGAACTCATCGAGCCGATACCGATCACCGAGGCGCCGCCTGCGAGCGTGCTCCGTGCGAGTGCGTCGCGGCAGCCGCGGGCCATGCGGAAGCCCGAGACCAGGTGGATGTTCACGGCACGCGTGAAGACCTCCGGATCCCATTCGTCCAGTCCTGTGCTGGGCAGCGCGATACCGGCGTTGTTCACGAGGATGTCGATCTGTGCCTGCGCACCCGCCACGGCATCGACCTGCTCCATGTTTTCGACGTCGAGCTGCAGGTAGGTGTAGCCGGAGAGATCTTCTGCGTAATCCGCCGCGCTTGCGCGCGTCCCGGTGATGGTCACGCTTGCACCGGCTGCGCGGTAAGCGGCCGCGATGCCGGCACCGATGCCGCTGGTGCCGCCCGTTACAAGTACGCGCGCGCCACTGAAATCGAAACTGCTCTGGTTGTTGCTCATGTTGATGTCCTCAATCTTCTATTTCGCCACTGATGATTGCCGGCAGCGCGGCTAGCGCAGCGAGCCCTTCTGACTTCAGCCGTTCGAGCGGCAGCCGGTGCAGCGTGACCGCAGGCGGCTCGCCCTCGGTCTTGATGAGGCGCAGGCTCATGCCTCCGTGCACGTGCGCGAGAGGGCTGATCCAGTTGCCGCCAACACCAGGATCCTGCTCGGCGATGATGATGCGCACCGAGCCGTCTTTTTCGTAGGTGGCGCGGTACTTCTGGACGTAGCCGTTGCCGTCTTCGTAGTTGTCGAGGTTTTCCTGCCAGATGTTGCAGAGCTGGAGGATCCAGTAGTCGCAGGGCGTTGGCGTGAAGGAGAGCACCAGTGCCTCGTCTTCGTTGCGCTCCCAGGTGCCGAAGCCGTGGTGGCGATCGGGCACACCGCCGTTCGAGAGATAGACCGCGCGGCTGAAGCGGATGCGGTTGGGACGTTTGCCGAGGTTGTCTTGCCACCAGCTGCGCACGAGTTCCGCGTAGCCCAGCACCAGTTGCGCGCTCTTGGCGAGCGAGGCGCTTACCTCATCGGGGCGCAGCGGGCGCGGGAGCGCGCCATCGAGCCGCTCGATGCGCATGCGCGGCGCTTCTGTCTCTTCCCGGCGGTGATAGACGGTGCGTACGAGGATGCCGACGCAATCTGCAGTGATCGGCAGCCAGTCCTTGCCGTTGGCCGGTTTCTCGCGGCTGACGATGACCTCGAAATTGCCGTCGTCGTCGAAGTGGATCAGATCGCTCTGCAGGAATCCGGTGGTGCGCAGCATCGCCGGATCGAATTCCCCGAGCCCCCCCGTGCCTGCATCCGCCCAGTCGCGCTCGCCGAGGTCTGCGGGCTGGCGTGCGGTCCACGAGGCCATCACGAAGTAGGGGATCGTGCCGCGGTTGCCCGTGATGCGGTAATCGTGGCTGCCGTCGACGAATTCCGCGAGCAGGTGATCCTGATCGGGTGACTGGAAGTTCATGCCCTGG
>JBILEG010000533.1:0-2619 GCA_044352225.1 Pseudomonadales bacterium
ATGGCTTGGGACATGTCCTTCGACCTGCGCGAGCACGGCGTCGCAGCGGTGTCGGTATGGCTGGGGCCACTGCTCACCGAGCGCACGGAAAAGGTCTTCGCAGAACACGCGGAGCAGTACGCAGGTTTCGCGGATCTGGCGGAAAACCCGCGCTTCACGGGCCTGCTGCTGGATCGCCTGCTGCAGGACCCTGAACTGATGCAGAAGAGCGGCCGTACGCTGATCGGCGCCGAACTCGGAGTGGAGTACGGCATCACCGACCTGAACGGCCGGCAGCCGCCCTCCTACCGCGAGAGCCTCGGCTCGCCGCTGCACTTCACAGACGCCATCGTACGTTGACACGCAACACCAGGAAGCCGCCATGGAAAGACTGATCGAAACACTGATGTACCGCTCGCGCTGGATGCTGGCGCCCATCTACCTGGGGCTGAGCCTCGCACTTCTGGGGCTGGGCGTTAAATTCTTCCAGGAGGTCTGGCACCTCCTCAGCCACGTCATCGTGATGAAGGAAGCCGATCTGGTACTCGTCATCCTCGCACTGATCGACATGGCCATGGTGGGAGGCCTGATCGTGATGGTGATGATGAGCGGCTACGAGAATTTCGTCTCGACCCTGCAGGTGAACGAGGGCGAAGAGAAGCTCGCGTGGCTCGGCACGATGGATGCGTCCTCGCTCAAGATGAAGATCGCGGCCAGCATCGTGGCCATTTCCTCGATCCATCTCTTGCGCATCTTCATGAACGCCGAGAGGACCGACAACGACAAACTCATGTGGTACACGATCATCCACATGACCTTCGTCGTGTCGGCGTTCGCCATGGGCTATCTGGACAAGATCCAGAAACACCACAAATGAGCGGCTGGGATCACCCCGATCCCTTCGTGCTCCGACTGCAGGTGTTGCCGGAACATATCGATGTGCTCGATCACGTCAACAACACCGTCTACCCGCAGTGGTGTCAGGACGCGGGGTGGGCGCACTCCTCCCGTCTCGGCATGCCGCCCTCCGCCTATCAGGCACTGGATCGGGCCATGGTGCTGCGCCATGCGCGCTACGAGTACATCCTTCCCGCCCTGCGCGATGACATCATCGAAGCGGGCACGTGGTTGGTGGCGAGCGACGGAAAGCTGAACATGCGACGCCATTTCCAGATGCGGCGCGCGGCTGACGGCGCCACGCTCGCGCGCGGAGACTGGGATCTCGTCTGCATCCGCATCTCCACCGGGCGTGCGACGCGCATGCCCGCCGAATTCCTCGCCTGCTACCAGCCGGCAGTGATCAACCCGGACTCCGGACCTGCTTCATGAAAACACCCGCGGAATTGTTCGACCTGCGCGGCAAGCACGCCCTCGTCACGGGCGGCGGCACCGGCCTCGGCCGGGCCTTCGCGCTGCAGCTCGCGTCGGCTGGCGCAAGTGTGACGCTGGCGGGTCGGCGCATGCAGCCGCTCGAAGAGACGGCAGCCGCCATCCACGCGCTCGGCGGCACAGCCCACCCGGTCCGTCTGGACGTGAGTGATTCTGCGAGCGTCGCCGCCGCATTCGCTGCACTCACTGCCCCAGCCGATATCCTCGTGAACAACGCCGGTTTCGCCGCAGACGCGATGTTGCTGGATCTGCCGGAGGACGACTGGGACGCTGTCTTCGACGCGAACCTGAAAGGTGCCTGGCTGGTGGCGCGCGCGGCATCCCGGGTCATGATCGCGGCGGGCCTGAAAGGCTCGATCATCAACATCGCATCCGTGCTGGGAAGCGCGGTGCAGAAAGGTACCGCCCCCTATGCCGCGGCGAAGGCAGGGCTGATCCACCTCACACGGGGCATGGCGCTCGAGTGGGCGCGCCACGGCGTCCGCGTGAACGCCATCGCGCCGGGCTACTACTACACCGACATGGCCGCCGGTTATCTGGATTCCGACAGCGGCCGCGCCATGGTGAAACGCATTCCGCAACGCCGACTGGGCGATCCTGCCGAGCTCGGAGGTGCACTGCTGCTGCTCGCCTCCGAGGCCTCGGCCTACATGACCGGCTCGGTGGTGACTGTGGACGGCGGGCTCTCGCTCGCCGTCATCTGAGGCTCAGGGCAGAGGCTCGCCGCTCTTCGCGCAGCGCGCGAGCAGCGCCGAGGGCTCCCAGTAGAGAGGGCCACATTCCGCACGGAAATCGAGCAAACGCTCATACACCGTGGCAAGCCCCACCGTCTGCGCGTACATCATCGGGCCGCCACGCGCCACGGGGAATCCGTATCCGTTCGCGTAGATCAGGTCGATGTCGGAGGCACGTTGCGCGATGCCCTCCTCCAGCGCACGGCATCCCTCATTGACCATCGCGTACATCAGGCGCTCGACGATCAGCGTGTCGCTGATGTCGCGCTGCGTGACGCCGAGTCTGGCCGCCTCTGCGCGGATGAGTTCCTGCACAGCGGGATCGGGTGTCCGCGCACGGGAACCCGCCTCGTAGCGGTAGAAACCCGCGCCTGACTTTTGCCCGAGGCGCCCCTGCTCCACCAGCAGATCGCCGATGCGGAACCAGCGCGGGTCATCCGGGCGATCGGTGCGCGCGGCGCGGGCCTTGTAGCCGATATCGAGGCCTGCCAGATCCCCCACCGCGCAGGGCCCCATC
>JBILEG010000534.1:0-2613 GCA_044352225.1 Pseudomonadales bacterium
TCGACCAGGATCGAGGGCATGTCGGGGGATTTGAGCACCACAAAACCGGCTTGCTCGACACGACGTTTATGCAGGCGTGAGACCCGCCCCATCGACCCGAGCACCCGGGAGCCCACGCCGAGGCTCGCATCCATCGTCGCCGTCATCGAGAGATCCGTCAGCACGCCGGCGAGTACGTCGTCCTTCGCGCCGAGGTTCACGCCGCCGATCAGGTCGGCGCCGTTTTCGCGCTCGGCCAGGAAGGCCGCGGACACGCTGGTCGCACCCCGTGGCGAGAGCGCGTACACCGAGGAGCCGAAGGCGCGCGAATGGGTGAAGGCATCGGCATGTATCGAGACGAAGAGATCCGCACGCGCTGCACGGGCAATGTCGCGGCGCTTGTGGAGCGGAATGAAGTAATCACCCTTGCGCACCAGCATGGCGCGATAACCCGGTTGCTGGTTGACGCGCTCGGCGAGCGCACGGGCAATGGCCAGCACCACGTCCTTTTCGCGGACCCTGCGTGGCCCCAGTGCACCGGGATCCTGGCCACCGTGGCCGGCATCAATCGCGATCAGGATGTCGCGCCCGCGCGATGCAGTGGGCGGCACGGGGGCGCTCAAAGCGGGCAGTGGTTCATCTGCAACGGCGGCAGCGAGCTGCGGCTTCGGAGCAGCGCTGGCCGGCGCGGGTTGCGGTTTGGCGGGAGCAGCAGCCGCTGCTTCGGCGGGCTTCGCCGGAACTGTGGCAACGGGGTTTGCGGCCGCTGGCGCGGGGGCTGCACGCCCGGCTACAGACTTGGGATACACGTCCACCACAAGCCGGTGCCCGAAGCCATCGCCCGGCGGCAACAGGAAGCTCTTCGCCTCCACCGGCTCCGAGAGATCCAGCACCACGCGCAGATCGGTGGGGTTGTACATCCCGCTGCGGATGCGCGAGACGGGGGCACGGGCCAGATCGAGGGTCTGCAGGGAGCCTTGGAGACGGCTGTCGCCGAGATCCACGATCAGGCGGTCGGGGCCTGCCGCATGGCTCAGTTGATGGCGGGCCGGGCCGCTCAGATCGAAGACGAAACGCGTGTGGTCGCTGGCCTCGGACATGCGCACACCGCGCACGGCGGCACCGGCGAGCGCCGCTTCGGAGGCGAACGCCAGCAGCACGCCGAACAGCGCGCCTACAAGCAGCCCGAACGATCGCACAGCAGCCACGCCCCAAGGGTCCGACAAGGTGTCAGGCCCCCAACTATAGCCAAGGGTTCCGATTACGCACGGCGGAGTGCGGCATCGAGGCGGGCAACTATTGCACGGCCGCGGGGAGTGACGGCCTCCCAGCGCGCGTGCCTGCCTAGAGCCGCCTCGCACAACTCGAGCACCAGGTCCGCGGCAGGCGTGCAGGGGCCGCCCTGCTCCGGCCACTCGATCAGCAGAATGGCTCCGGGCTGCAGGTAATCCCGGATGCCGATGTCCTCGAGCTCGGCCGGATCGCGCAGGCGGTAGAGGTCGAAATGGAAGACATCCCGCCCGCCCGGCGCATAGGGTTCGACGAGGGTGTAGGTGGGGCTTTTCACGGCACCCGTATGGCCCAGCGCCCGCAACAGTCCGCGACAGAGCGTGGTCTTGCCGGCGCCCAGCCCCCCGCGCAGATGCAACACACCGCCGTCCGTGATGGCCTCGGCGATGGCCGCGCCCAGGGCCTCGGTCACAGCCTCGTCGGGGAGCGTGAGGCCCGCGTTCATGCCGCGCCCCTGCCGTTCAGAAGCTGACGTATCCGGGGCAGCAGGTCGGAGGCCAGCAGGCCACGCTCGCCCTCGGCTCCCGCCGCCAGGTCAGCGGCTCGTGCATGCACCAGCACCCCGAGGCGTGCCGCAAGAGCGGGCTCCAGCCCCTGCGCCAGCAGCGCCGCGATCAGCCCGCCCAGCACATCCCCCATGCCTCCGCTCGCCATGCCCGGATTGCCCTCCGCACACACCATGGCCGGCAAGCCCGAGCCGGCATCGGCCACCAGCGTGCCCGCGCCCTTCAGCACCACCGCGCCCGGGTAGCGTCCCAGGAGCTGCGCGAGGGCAGCGAAACGATCTGCTCCCACGCTCGCCGTATCGGTACCGAGCAGCCGCGCAGCCTCGCCGGGGTGAGGTGTGAGTACCCACCGTTCGGGCCGGGCAGCGCGGGTATCGATGCTGCCGTCGGCGAGTGCGTTCAGCGCATCAGCATCGATCACCGTCGGCAAGGCCGACGCCAGTGCCGCCGTGAGCAGCTGCTGGGCCCATGCGTCACGCCCCAGGCCGGGGCCCACGAGCAGCACGCTGGCGCGTGCGAGCATCGGCGCCAGATCTGCGGTGTAGGCCACGGCCCGCACCATCAGTTCGGGGCATGCCGCCAGCACGGCGCCCTCGTTACCGGGGCGAACCGCGACCGAGACCAGCCCGGCGCCCGCGCGGGCCGCGGCCATGCCGGCGAGCGCTGCGGCTCCCGCCATGCCGGTGTTGCCGCCGAGCACCAGAACATGCCCGAAATGGCCCTTGTGCGCCGCGCGTCCGCGCGCGGGCAGCACGGGCAGCAGATCCGCGCAACGAAGCAGCCGAGCGCCCGCAGGCACGCTCTGCAGCAGCGGGGCGGGCACGCCGAGCGCATCGAA
>JBILEG010000097.1:0-9664 GCA_044352225.1 Pseudomonadales bacterium
CTGAACTGCTCGTATGCGAGCAGCAGTGGACCAATGTCTATGCCTTCGATCCGCACGGCGAGCCCCCTGCATCCAACTCAACCCGATCTTAGTCATATACCCGCGCGACTGCACAGCAAGATCGGATCGGAGATAAACACTCACACGCCCCGACCGTGGGACGGACCGCGCAGAGCATCAACCGAGGCGCGCGGGGCGCCACGCGCCGCGAGGATCAGCAAGCCCGCAAAGATGCCGAGATTCTTGATGAAGTTCTGCATCTCGTGCGCCTGGCTACCGCCCTCGTAGTGATTCCAGAAGTCGTGCATGAACACGCAAATCAGCAGCACCAGACCCGCAAGCAGGAATGCCACGATCCGGGTCTGCCAGCCAGCGATCAGCGCCAGCCCTCCTCCGATCTGCAGCACGATGGTCAGCAGCAGGAGCGGTGTCACCAGCGGCACGCCATGCTGGCTCATGTAGGTCTGCATGCCGGCGAAACCCGTGATTTTCATCACGCCGGGCACCAGAAAATACAGCCCGAGCAGTACACGCCCGGTCAGGTCCATCAGCACGCTCGGTTGGTTCATTCGCAGCAGGACCTCACATCACTGCAGACGCGGGGCGCCGGCTGCGTCCAGCCACTGTTCGATCGTCAGCGTGGCTGATGATCCGTGGCCGGGCAGCGGTAGCGCGCTGTAGTCCTGCATCAGTCGCACCATCGCATCGAGGCGCTGCTGGGGATCGTAGGTTTGCAGCACGAGGATCAGCCTGTCGATGATCGCGGCCTTGTCGAGATCGGCACGCACGGGGATGCGCAGTGCCGTCGCATAGTCGAGCAACTGGTCGTAGACGTCGCTGAGCGCGGGCCGCATCGTGCGGTGTTCAGGCGCGAGGTTCGCATCGGACTGGTCAGCGCCCTGCTCCCAGGCATGCCAGAGGAAATGGCTTCCCTGTCCGCAGGCGACCGCGTCGTACTTGCTGGTGTAATTGCCGTTCGGCAGGCGATAGAACCAGGAGCGGTCAGTGCAGGTGTGGTGCGAGGAGCGATCTGCGAGCGCATGGAGAAAAATGCCCGCTTTCGCGAACCGCAGGGCGTGAGGACCGACGAAGCGCTGCAGACCCGGGTCTGTGGCCAGCACTGTACCGGCATCGTCCTGATTGATGACCAGCCTGCCGAGGCTGGACTCGAAGGGAATCTGCAGCCGCGTCACGCCCGCTGCGAAGAAACTCTGGGGGCTGGAAAGCACTTTCTGGCGAAGCTCGCACGGCGAGGGAATGCCCGACGGTCCCGGCAGCGTTGCAAGCACGCCCCCGACGCAGGCATCCGACCGCGCGCCGAATACCCAGTCGTGGAGATTGCCCAGCAAAGGCTCATGGAGAACGTTTTCTGCCGAAAGATAATCGGCAGGGAACCCGATGGCAGGTGGGGATTCCTGCGTCTGCGAGTACCGCGCGTGCAGGTGGAGGAGCATGCCGCCTGAGGTGTCGTTGAACTTGTAGACGCCATTCATGATCCGCGTGATCACGAGGCAATGCCGCGGCATGCTTCGTCCCCACTGCGCACGACACTCCGCGATTTCGGCATCGCTCAGCATCTGTGCGCCGTTTTGATCGAACGGAAAGTAGTCCGACTGGTCCGTCGCCTCGTTGTAGATCATCAACTGATACGCCTGCCAGGGCCTGTACCCGATCAGCTGCGCCATGAGGTAAGTGGAGTCGCTGTGCAACAGGCTGCGGCCCCCGATGATCGCGTTGCTGCCGCTCAAGCCGCTCAGGCTGTCGGCGGTCGCGGCAACCCGGCACTGCAGTTGCTGGGTCGCATCGAGATTGCTGGTGCGACACACCTCCTCGACACCGATGCAATTGCGAATGGGAGCCTGCCCTGATGCCGGATCGTTGAAGCACACATCCACGCCGAATGCGCGTGCGAACTGCGACGGCAAGAAAACGGCGAACAGGGTTGCGATGAGCAGGATGGACTTCATGCTGATTTTTTTCCGTGGAGTGGCAGACGCCCGGATCTTGTAAGTGTCGGGGGCGGGGTGATGCGGGCGGTCCGCAGAATAAGGTTTATGGCGGGCGAGTGCCATCGAGCCGTCGAACACACCCTCGGCCCCAACCGGCGCGCCACGGTGCCCGCCCGGAGCACCACATCAGAGCCTACTGACTTGCCAAGCCAGACTCAGCCGGCCTTGTAGGTGAGATAGCTCTTGCGCGTGGTCTCGCGGATTTCCCAGACGCCCTTGCTGTTGGCCGGGAAGAACACGACGTCTCCGGGAAGGATGTCGAATGCCTCTCCACCCTCGGGCGTGAACACGGCGTGGCCCGAGAAGAACGTGGCTATTTCCGCGTCCATGACCTGACGCACCCAGGTGCCGGGGCTGCATTCCCACACGCCGGCTTCCGAACCGTCCGGATTGCTGCTGATGACCCGGCCGCGGAGTTGCGCGACCGGCGTGCCGATCGGCACCGCTACCGGACCCCAGTCTTCCAGTTCGCAAGAGGCAATGTCGGGCGCATTGACGAGACGGGATTGGGTGGGCATGCGGGATTTTCCTCCGAGGACATAAATGGGGTCAGACACAAATGAGGTCTGACCCCATTTTAATCCCGCTGGGCAGCGCGCAGCTGCGGGGCATGGCCCGCACATCCACCCCTCTCCCCGTTGGAGCGGGCCACGCCCGCGATCAGCCCGCTCCCACCGGGACATCATCCGCTTTCTGACGTTCGATGCATTCACGCCGCCAGGGATATCTATGCGGTGTCGCGGTTGCCTCGCTTCGCAAACGTGCGGATATAAAGCTTCTCGACTTTCTCGCGGGCCCAGGGTGTTTTGCGCAAAAACGTCAGGCTCGATTTCACCGAGGGGTCCGTTTTGAAGCAATTGAGGTTTATCTTCGCCGCCAGCCCCTCCCAGCCATAGCGATCGACGAGAGCGGTGAGCACCGTCTCCAGGGACAGCCCATGCAATGGGTCATTCGACTGCCGTTCATGCATCGTGAAACACCAACTCCGTTATCCGGCCTGCTGCTGTGACCGCCGGACACGGATCCGATCAGCAACATATTCCGGAATCCTAAAGCGCTTGCCCCCGGTATCGCCGGTTTCGAATGACAGCAGGAATTCACAACAGTCAACGCACAAGGCGGGCAGGCGTACTTCCACAGGACCGACATCTCCGACCTGGCATCGGCCCGCGCTGCCGTGGCCGCCACGCCCGAAGACTGGCAGCGCGTGTTCGGTGTGAACGTGATCGGCTACGCGAACATGGTGCGTGGGTGCCTGCCGGAGCTGCGCAACCCTCGTTCGTTCCGTACAACACCTCGAAAGCCGCGGTGGCGCAGCTGACACGCTGCCTTGCCATGGACCTTGCCGCGGACAACATCCGCGTCAACGGCGTGTGCCCGGGGGCGATCCACACCAGCGCCACCGACAGGCACATCGCATCACTTGGGCTGGATCCCGAACAGGCTTATGCGGATTTCGGCAAGGACGCGTTGCTCAAACGCCTCGGAAAACCCGAAGAAATCGCCGCGGGCGTGCTGTTTCTCGCCTCGGACGAATCATCGTTCATGACCGGGGCGAACATCGTGATGGACGGTGGCGCATCGATCGACTGAGTGCCGACGGCAGCGCGAGCGCCTCCAGCCGTCGAAGCTGTGCATCGCGAGCGCGAGGACTCCAGGGCGATTTTCCAGACTGCTCTCTGAGACGACTGCCGAGGCAGATACGCGACACATGTGTCACACAATAGTCATATCGCGGCAACAAACTCGGACTCCACCTAACCTGGAGCCAATGACATGCCACGCACTACACGCCGCCTGCTCGCAGCCGCGATCATCAGCCTCGCTTCTGCTTCAGCATACGCCGCACCAGCGATGCAACTTGCCGGCACGTACGCCACCGGCCTTGCCAGCGGTGACGGCAGCCTGACCTCGGGTGAAACCTCAGCCGTCGTGGGCAACCGCCTCTTCGTAACCAACGCGAGCGACGTTTCGGTCGACATCGTGGGCATCGCCAACCCCGCGAGTCCGCGGTTCATCAAGCGGGTAGACCTCGCCCGCTTCGGATCCAGCGTCACCAGCGTGGCAGCCTCGGCCGATGGCCTGGTTGCTGTCGGCGTGGTCGGTGCTACCGAGACCGCACCGGGCAAAGTGGTGTTTCTGGGCACAGGTGGTGTCGTGAGGGGCGTGCGACAGGTCGGCGCGTTGCCCGACATGCTGACGTTCACGCCAGACGGCTCGCGCCTGCTCGTGGCCAACGAAGGTCAACCAGACTGCTACGGCCCCGGCTGCACGGATCCGCGGGGATCCGTCAGCGTGATCGAAGTGGACACCGCTCTGCGCCGTCCGGGCACCGTATCGACCATCGGTTTCCGCGGCCTCCAGCGCTCCGACGTTCCCGCCGAGCTCCGCATTTTCGGACCGGGGGCAACTGTCGCACAGGATCTGGAACCCGAATACATCGCCGTCAGCGATGACGGCAACTCCGCGTGGGTAACCCTGCAAGAGAACAACGGCGTGGCTGTGCTCGACCTGCAAAGGGGCACGGTGGAAGCCATCTGGGCACTGGGCACTAAAGATCACAGCCTCAGCGGTAACGGGATCGACGCAAGCGACAGGGACAGCAGCACCATCAATATCGCGACTCGCGAGCGGGTGTCGGGAATGTACATGCCCGACGCGATCGCGACCTTCAGCAGCGGTGACACGCGCTACCTCGTCACGGCCAACGAGGGCGATGCCCGCGACTACCCACACCCGGTGGATTCCGCCTACGACTTCTCCGAAGAGAGCCGCGCCAAAGCGCTCTCTGCCACGCTTCCCGGCATTGCCGATATCCCCGGCGTAACCGTGGACGCGGATCTCGGCCGCCTCACCGTCACCAAGTTCCCGCCGGCTGGCGACGACACCCGCCTCTATGCCTTCGGTGCGCGTTCGGTGTCGATCTGGGACGCTGGCACGGGCGCCCTCGTGTGGGACTCGGGTGACGAACTGGAGCGCGAGGTGGCCGCGCGACTCCCCGCAGACTTCAACAAGAGCAACGATTCCAACAGCGGCTTCGACAGCCGCTCGGACAACAAAGGGCCGGAGCCCGAAGGCGTCGCCATCGGGGAAATCGGCGGCGTCACCTATGCCTTCGTGGGGATGGAGCGTATCGGGGGCATCGCGGTCTATGATCTGACGGATCCCACCGCACCCGTCTTCTCGGAGTTCCTGATCAACCGCGATTTCACGACATCCACCGTCGGACCGGACAGCGGGCCCGAAGTGCTCAAGTTCGTGCCCGCATCGAGCAGCCCCAACGGGAAAGCCATGCTGGTGGTGTCGAACGAGATCACGGGCACCGTAAGCCTGTGGCAACCCGCCAACTGACGCATCCAAGGCCTCTCACGCGACGCTCTGGCAGACACGCGCTGCCAGAGCGTCGCGGCATGCCCTGAACGCTCACGGACCCAAGCAGCGAGAGCAGGTTCATCCAGCTCGCCGGCAGCGAGCGCTGCGAGTTGCTCGTTGTGGATGGCAAAAACAATGGCGCGTTCGATCCAGATACAGCCGCTCATTTCGCCAATTCGCGGAGAACGTTTCGGCGCTTCTTCGTGATTGCCGAGCGCTTCCAGCCGCCGAAGGAGTGGATCGCCACGGGCACCGGCAGCGCCACGTTCACGCCGACCATGCCGACACGGATGTTGTCGGTGAAGTAGCGCGCGGCCTCGCCATCGCGCGTGAAGATGCAGGTGCCGTTGCCGTATTCGTGGGCATCGATCAGCGCCATGGCCTCTTCCTGCGATTTCACGGAGCAAACGGGGTCAGGTCTTCCGTGTTTCATTGCCTCGCCTGCTGCGCGTAGTTGGTGCTCTTGTTAACCGCACGCAGCTGCCTCCGGATCTGCCAGTATCCCTCTGGTCATATTGAAAAAGGTAAGACCTGACCCCAAAGGGCTCCAAAGGGCTCTTGCGTGCTGTTGCAGAGACGGATGCGTGTCATGATCGCGCACTCCGGAGGATGCAATGTCCGCATCGATACAACTCCCGACGGGCCGTGCGCACCCCCGCTGGTCCATGATCTCCGGGATTTCGGCGGCTTGAACGACCCGCCTCCCGAGGCAACTACCACCGATACAAGAACGCACTACGGCAAGGGACGCATGCTGATCGACTTCTGCCTCATCTCGGGGCTTCTGGTCCTCGCCCATCTGCTGCGCGCCGGCGTCCCGGCGCTGTCGCGGTTGCTGATCCCCTCCTCGATGATCGCAGGAATCATCGGTCTCGCACTCGGCCCCGGTGGCTACGATCTGCTGCCGTTCAGCCGCGGCGAGGACGGCAATGCCCTGCTCGGCACCTACCCGGGCATCCTGATCACCCTGCTCTTCGCGACGCTGCTGATGGGGCATCGGCCGACTCACCTCACCCGCGAGACCTGGCACGGCAGCCGCACCTCGTTTTTCTACAACCTCGGTTCGGAGCTCATGCAGTACGGCGTCGTTCTGTGCGTGGGCACGGCGCTGCTCACCTTCGTTTTCACCGACCTGCGCGACGAGTTCATGGTCCTGCTGCCGGGCGGTTTCGCAGGCGGTCACGGCACAGCGGCCTTGTACGCCGATGCGATGCCGCAGTGGGATGCGGCCCGCAGCATCGGCTTCACCTTCGCCACGCTAGGCATCCTGTGCGCGGTGTTAGGCGGGCTGGTGCTCGTGAACATCGCGCGCAGACGCTGCTGGATCCCGCAGGAAACCCCGGTGGGTCCGCAGACCGCGGACTCGAACGGCACACAGGCCGCGCTGGAGCAGGCCTCGTTCCTGCCCGAGGCGTTCCAAGCCCCGACAGGGCGCTCCACCGTCAACAGCATCGCGTTGGAGCCCCTCGCCTGGCACGTCGCGCTGGTGCTGGCGGTCTACGGGCTCACCGTCACGGTGATGCCCATCGTCCGGGAGTGGCTGCCGCCGAAGTTCATGTTGCCCGCGTTCCTGATCGCGATGTTGCTGGGCTGGATCGTGCAGAGCGCGCTCGAGGCCGCGAAGGTCGGCCAGTATGTCGACGTCAAGACCATTGGCAGCATCGGTTCGCTGGCCTCGGATTACCTGGTCGCATTCGGCATCGCCTCGATCAACGTGCAGATCGTGCTCACGCATGCCGTGCCGCTGCTGGTATTCGCGCTGCTGGGGCTCATGCTCTGCGTGGGTTGGCTGCTGCTCGTCGCGCCGCGCGTGTTCGGCAAGCGATGGTTCGAGTCCGGCATCTTCACCTTTGGCTGGAACACAGGAACCGCCGCGTTCGGCGTGGCGCTGCTGCGCATCGTCGACAAACGCACCGACTCGAGGGTGCTTGCCGACTACGGCGTGGCCTATATCGCGATCGGGCCGCTCGAAGCCGTTCTCTACACCACGGTGTTGGCGGCGCTTGCCACCGGCCAACTGTTCACGCTCGGCGTGGGGCTGGTCGCGACTGCCGCAGTCATGGCGGTGGCAGCGGTACGATCGAGGCCCGGGAATAGCCTCAGTTCCTGAACATCGGACGGTGCATTCCGTCGGCCTCATCCATGGATCCTCAGGGCAGAGGACGCACAGCGGAGGGTGTTCGCCGCACGTGCTCAGCACCCACGGGTCGCTTTGCGGCGCCTCAGAAGGTCCTTTCACTGCCGTTCGTGCAGCGTATCTACCGCTGATGAACAGATCGACTCCCGCCTGAGAACTGCTGCGTAGACTCCGCGCACTCCACCACCGAGCGGTGCATGTGCATTCCATCGATCCCAGCAAGGAGTTGTCATGATCCGATCCGCCGTAGCCTCTATTGTCCTCTTCGCGGCCAGCGTCCCCTTGTGCAGCGCCCAGACGAGCACATCCCCGTCGCGCTGGTACGTCACCGTCAGCTCAGGCGCCTCGTTCATCAGCGATGCCGACGCAACGTACGCCCCGCCTTCGGGCCCCCTCACGAGCGGCAAACTCGAACTCGGCAACGGCTTCATGGCGGGCGGAACCATCGGGTGGTATCTGCGGCCGGACATCCGCATCGAGGCCGACTTCAACTACCGCAGGAACTCCCTGGACTCCACCTCGGTGCCTGGACTGGACGAGGACCCGTCGGGGGCCGACTACGCCTCCGTGCTGATCATGGCGAACGTATTCAAGGACTTCGCCGGCTGGAGCACCGACTGGGCAGAGTTCAAGCCCTACGTGGGCGCGGGCCTGGGAATCGCGCAGGAGGTCGATACCGACCTCGAGATCGGCGGGGTCGCGCGCGAGTTCTCGGGCGACCGCCGGGCCTGGCAGGTACTGGCCGGCGTGAACTGGCAGTACCGGAGTCCCTGGTTCGCGGGCGTCGGTCTGCGCTACATCGACGCCGGCACGCTGCGGCTGGAGAGCTCGCCCACGGGCCTTGGCGAGATCAAGGCTGACTACGAGGGCTTGGCACTGGATGTACGCCTCGGCTACCGGTTCTAGGCTCGGGTGACAGGGGGCCCGTGGTCGCGGGCCCCCTGCGGGCTTTCCTGTTTCCCGGTTCCTTGCAGACGAGCCTCCGTTCAGGGCAGGAATACGAGCGCCGCCATCGCGCAGACCCGCTTGTTGCCATCCAGGAAAGGGTGGTTCTTGACCAGGTGAAAGAGATAGGCGGCGGCCATCTCAACCATATCCGTGTGCAGAAACTCGCCGTTGAAGGTCGCGCCCGGTATGCCGAGCGCCGACTTGAGCAAACGGATTACTCGGCCAGTTTTTTCAGCGCCCTCGGGTAGCGGGCGTTCACCTTGTCAAGCACGGCCGTGAAGGCTTCCTGACGGGCCGCATCCCGGATGGGCGACAGTATCAGCACCTGGCCGTCGGTGCTCACGTCGAAGGCGGTATCGGCGTTCACCCCGAGAAGCTCAAGCACCGGCTTCTCGATCACCAGCGCGAGGCTGTTGCCGCGCTTTGTCAGGTTCTTGATCACGGGAACCACCGCCACTCGGCCAGCGCTGCGTGATCGTCTTCCGGCGCGTGTAGAACCGCATCGAGTCGGACCCGTAGGCGTAGAGATCACCTTACAGCGAGTGCTTCCACCGGCCGAAGCTGTGGATCGCCACCGGCACGGGCAGCGCGACGTTCACGCCGACCATGCCGACGTTGGTGTTGTTGTGGAATAGCGCGCGGCATTGCCGGCGTCATGCGGTCGATTTCAACTCCTCGCCGACCGGTCACGGACCCATGCAGCGAGAGCGGGTTCATCCAGCTCGCCGGCAGCGAGCGCGAACATCGTCAAAACACAGTCCACGTCCTCTGCGACGAGTTCGTAGCCGTTCATGGCCAGAAAAAGTTCGATGGCGACGAAGGCCGTGCGTTTGCTTCCATCCATGAACGGATGGTTGCGGGCAATTCCGAAGCCATAGGCAGCGGCGAGATCAGCACAATCCGGAGTGTGGTACGCGGCGAGATTCAAAGGCCTCGCCAGCGCAGACTCGAGCAAACCCTCGTCCCTGATACCCGTAAGCCCGCCGTGCTCTGCGAGTTGCTCGTTGTGGATGGCAAGAACAATGGCGCGTTCGATCCAAACCCAGCCGCTCATTTCGCCAATTCGCGGAGCACGTTTCGACGCTTCTTCATGATTTTCTGCGCCGCCTTCATCTGCTCCTCGAAGGCCGGATCATGAGCAGTAATCGCGAGGCCTTCGGGAGTCTCCGTAACGAAGATCGAATCACCCTTTTCAACC
>JBILEG010000535.1:0-2608 GCA_044352225.1 Pseudomonadales bacterium
ATAGGCGGGGTTGGTGATGCCGAGCAGGAAGCGCACCCAGTCCGGATCATCAGGGCGGTAGCCCTTGGCGGGTGCGAGGAAGCCCTTGGGCGTGGTGTCTGCACCGACGACCAGCGCGACTTCGCACTGGCCCGAGAGGATCTTGGCGCGCGCGGCGGCGAGCGCCTGCGAGCCCGAGGCGCAGGCCGCGTAGGAGGTGTTGACCTCGGCGCCCTGCCAGCCGAGCGCCTGCGCGAAGGTGGCGCCGGCTACGTAGCCCGGGTAGCCGCAGCGCACCGTGGCCGCTCCCGAGACGAAGCGCACGTCCTGCCAGCGTACGCCGCTGTCGGCGAGCGCGGCGCGTGCCGCATGCAAACCGTACTCGACGAAATTCTTCCCCCACTTGCCCCAGGGGTGCATGCCTACGCCGAGGATGGCGACCTCGTTGTTGCTGCTCATGCTGCGGCCTCCGGCACGGGCTTCCATTTCCAGGTGAGCTTCACGGTCTCGGCGTCTTCGGAGAGCGGCTCGAGCACGAGCTCCATTGCCTGCCCCACGCGCAGGTCCTCCGGGCCCACGCCCTTCACCACTTGCCCCAGCACCACCATTTTCTCGGCGGCAAGTTCCACCGCGGCGATGGCGAAGGGCTCGTAGGGATCGGCGGCCACGAAGGGCTCGGGAGGCGCGTAGCCCGCATTCGTGCAGGACCACAGCGTGCCGCGTCGCGAAAGCGCTACTTCCTCGAACTCCGTGCTGTCGCAGGCCGGGTTGCGGCAGTAGAGCGATTGCTTGGGGAAGTAGCAGGTGCCACAGGCGGTACAGCGGGTGCCGAGCAGCTGCGGAGCGTGCTCGTCCAGCGTGAACCAGCCCTCCAGGGCGGCAACACGGGTCTTCGCGGTCATGGCGGGATTCCGGGGGCAGGAGCGAGGCGCGAGGATACACGCGCGTGCTCCGGGGCAGCAATTCGGACTGATCGCTTTTGCCACGCGGCGCTGATGCCTTTGACCCTTGCCCGCTTTCAACGCCCGCGGGCACCATGCGACTGCCCCGGAGACTCTTCCGGCGCTCGTCATCCCGTGGAGGAACGCCTGCGATGAAAGCCGAGTTCACGCCTGCCCAAGAGGCACTGCGCGCCGAATTGCGCGCCTATTTCGCCAAGCTCATGACGCCGGAACTGCGCGCCGAATGCGAGTCAGGCACCGGCGAAGGCGGCGGGCCCGGTTTCAAGGACGCGATGCGCCAGATGGGCCGCGACGGCTGGATCGGGCTTGGCTGGCCCAAGGAGATGGGCGGGCGCGGCTTCACGCCGCTCGAGCAATTCATCTTCGTCGAGGAGGTGATGCGCGCGGGTTTCCCGTTTCCGTTCCTCACCACCGAATCCATCGGTCCGATGCTCCTCGAGCACGGCAACGCCTGGCAGAAGCAGGAGATCGTTCCGAAGATCATGGCCGGCGAACTGAACATCGCCATCGGCTACTCCGAGCCCGGCGCCGGCACCGACCTCGCCTCGCTCAAAACCACGGCCACGCGCGATGGCGACGGCTGGCTGATCAACGGCCAGAAGATGTGGACCAGCCTCGCGAATTTCGCCGATTACGTCTGGGTTGCGGCGCGCACCGACCCGGACGCGCCGAAGAAGCACAAGGGCATCTCGATCTTCCTGATGCCCACCTCGGCACCGGGCTGGTCCTGCACGCCGGTGATCACGCTGGGCGGCGTGCGCACCAACGCCACCTACTACGACAATATCCGCGTCACCGAGCAGAATCTGGTGGGCGAGCTGAACGGCGGCTGGAAGCTCATCACCAGCCAGCTGAACCGCGAGCGTCTGAGCCTCGTGAACTACGGCCCCACTGCCGTGAT
This sequence comes from Pseudomonadales bacterium, assembly GCA_044352225.1. Taxonomy (GTDB): domain Bacteria; phylum Pseudomonadota; class Gammaproteobacteria; order Pseudomonadales; family UBA5518; genus UBA5518. Next base: position 1,843 of record JBILEG010000535.1, read on the forward strand.
GTACAACGAGGTGACGCAGTGGGCGCGCGCGCAGCAGTTGCCTGATGGTTCGACGCTCGCAGACCAACCCTGGGTGCAAGCCAACCTTGCCCGCGTGCGGGTGGGCGTCGAGGCGCTCAAGCTGGTGTGCTACAAGCAGGCCTGGGCCATGACCGCAGGCACGCTCGACATGGCCGATGCTTCTGCCGCCAAGGTCTACGGCTCGGAGTTCTTCATCGAGGTCTACCGCCTGCTCGGCGAGATCCTCGGCCAGGGCTGCCTGATCGCCAAGAACTCCGCCGCCGGCGTGGTGCTCAAGGGCCGCGTCGAGCAGCTCTACCGCACCGCCAGCATCCTGACCTTCGGTGGCGGTGCGAATGAAATCCAGCGCGACATCATTTCCGCAGCGGGTCTGTGGATGCCGCGGGCTGCGCGGTGATGCGATTGATTCGAAGGTCCCACAGGGCTGTTAGGAGGGAGTGGACGGCTCGCGTGTGAAGACCGTCGGTCGCCTGGATGGCGACCGTCGAGCCTACAGGGATGTATTCACGGCGTGTCTTCACACGCGAGCCGTCCACTCCCGACCCCCACCAAGGGTACGGATCCGAATTCTCGAGGAGACCAGAACATGGATTTCGGACTGAGCGAAGAACAGCGCGATATACAGACACTCTCGCGGCAGATCCTGGGGGATCTCTCCACGCCCGCGCGCCTCGCGGCCTGGGACAACTGGGCGGGCGAGCGTTTCGATCGCGAACTCTGGGGCAAGCTCGCGGAAGCGGGCCTG
>JBILEG010000536.1:0-2605 GCA_044352225.1 Pseudomonadales bacterium
CGCACCCCGAGAAGCTGCGCCTCGGTGGCGAGCGCCGCGAGATCAGCGTGATGTTCTCCGATCTCTCGGGCTTCACGGAGTTCTCCGAGAAACTCGATCCCGACAATGTCGCGCTGGTGGTGAACACCTACCTGAACGCCATGACGCAGGTGATCATGCGCAACGGCGGCACGGTGGACAAATTCATCGGCGATGCCGTGATGGCCTTCTGGGGGGCTCCCGTGGACGACGTGCAGCATGCCCGTCACTGCATGCAGGCCGCGCTGGAAATGCAGCAGGCGATGGAGAGCCTGCAACCGCGCTTCGCCGAACTGGGCGCGGAAGGGCTCTCGCTGCGCATCGGCCTGAACAGCGGCACGGCGATCGTGGGCAACATGGGCTCGGACCAGCGCTTCGACTACACCGCGCTGGGCGATACCGTGAACCTCGCCTCACGGCTCGAGGGCGCGAACAAGGCCTACGGTACGCCGATACTCGCGGCCGGGGCGATAGAACAGGAGGTGCGCGGCATCGTCCCGATGCGCCAGGTCGACCGGGTACGGGTGAAAGGCAAGGAAAGGCACGTGGACGTGTTCACACCCTGCAGCGACCCGGAACTGGTGGCACTCACACAGCGGGCATGGCAGGCCTATCTCGCGCGGGAGTGGTCCGATGCGCTCTGCGCTCTGGAGGGCGTGCGGGCCATCTGCGCGCACGACGCCCTGGCGGCGATGCTGCAGGAGCGCGTCGTGCTCTGCGCAGCGCAGCCTCCCGGGCCAGACTGGGACGGCTCGGTGAGTCTCGACAAACTCTAGCCCTGCACACTGCCGGGCAGGAGTTCCTCCAGCAGGGCGATGTAAGCCGGCAGGCTGTGCTCCCGGAACGAGAAGCGCCCCTCGATCATCCCCCGCGCAGCCTGCACCACCGGACGCACGTCCGCAGCCAGGATACGCACGGCCTGCTCCACCAACTGCCCGCGATCGAAAAAATCGAAGAGGTAGCCGTTCTCGCCGTCACGAATCATCTCCTGCACGGGCGGCGTGGCAGAACCCAGCACCGGCGCACCACAAGCCATGGCCTCCAGCATCGACCACGAGAGCACGAAGGGATAGCTGTAGTAGATGTGCAGGCTGCTCAGTTGCAGGAGTTTCAGGTAATCGCCGTAGGGGATGCGGCCCACGAAGTGGGTGCGACTCATATCGAGTTGGGTGCCTACCTCGGCCAGGAGCATCTCGCGGTAACAGGCGTGGGGTTTGGGCGGTGGCGCGCCGTAGCTCACGCCATCGGCGCCGACCAGCACGAACTGCGCCTGCGGCAGGCGGCGCTGCAATTCCGGCAATGCGCGCATGTACTGGTGGAAGCCGCGATAGGGCTCGAGCTGCCGGCTGACGAAGGTCACGACCTGCTGCCCGCGCGAGAGCTCGCGCCCGTCGGGCAGACGAAAACGCGCCGCGGGATCGGGTGCGACGGCCTGCAGATCGAGCCCTTCGTGGATGACGCGGATGCGCGGCTTTTCGCGCTCGGGATAGGTCGAGCGCTGCCACTCGGTGGGGCTGATGCCGGCATCGGCCTCGGAGAGCGCGTGCAGCTGCGTGCTGTTGCGGATGCGGAGCTTGAAGGTGGTATCGAGAGTTGAGGGAAACTCCGGGTCGAAGCCCACGTCCGTGCCCACGGCACGGTAGAAAAACTCGAAGTAGGACACGATCCGTGCGTCGGGGAAAACATCGCGCAGGAACAGCATCTCGCCCCAGGCCGGGTGGCCGATCACCACATCCGGCACGAAGCCTTTGCTGCGCAGTTCCATGAACACGCGCGCCGCGTCCTGCCCGCGCCGCACCGCGCCCTCGAATGAGCGCAGGTAGTGGTGAGTCCCCTCGCCCGCCGTGCCGCGCCCCTTGTAGGCAATCACCGGAAACCCGAACCCGCCCGCGCGGGCGCCGATGTTCGCGGCATCGCCCATGCCCGCCACTTCGTGCCCCTTGCCGAGCAACCAGGGCGCGAGGTGCTTGAACTGGCCCGGGAAGTTCTGGTGTACGAAGAGCACGCGCATGCGGCAGGAGGACCTCGGCATGAAAGGGCGTTATGCAGCGCGCACCGCGACCGGCGCGCGAGCCCGAGTATACATAGGGGCATGGCCGGTCTCGCGCGCTGACACGCGTGACAGCGGGCATCACGAAGCCGGAGAATCCTCTCGTGCGCAAGCCGTTGCGGGCGCACTGACGAAGTGAGGCATCAGGTGCAGACATCGACCCGCCGCCCCTGGCGCGGCCCCTTCCATCCCGTCAACCGGGTGCAGCCGATCACGGCCCTGCGCGCTGTGCGGGCGCTGATCCGCAACCCGGAATCCACGGGCGAGGTGTTCAAAGTCATACAGGCGCTGAAGGGTGGCAGCCTCCGCCAGTCCGTGGATCGCATGTCGGCGCACGACGCCGGGCGGGAACTCCTGCGTTGCAAGCCCTCGATCCTCGAGCGCCTGTCCGATCGCGAGGCGCTGGCGGCAATGCCCGAAGGCAGCCTTGGGCGCGTGTATCTGGATTTCGTGCTGGCCGGCAATCTGAGCGCCGAAGGCCTGGTGGCCGCGAGCGAGGAAGCGCCGCGGGATGAGTCGCGCGAATGGCTGGACCCC
>JBILEG010000537.1:0-2604 GCA_044352225.1 Pseudomonadales bacterium
CTCGCCGCTCTATGCGCGCTGGGCCGAGTTGCAGTTCCTGGATGAAGGCCGCACGGCCAGCGCGTAGACTAGCGCGCGATCCGTCACCATCGAGGACCCCAGGATGCAGTTCGCCGGCTCGCATATCCTCTCGGTGGAGCAGTTCGAACGTGCCGATATCGAGCGCGTGTTCGAGGTCGCCGACCGCATGGAGCCCTACGCACAGCGCCGCCGCATCACGCGTGTGTTGCAGGGCGCGATCCTCGGCAACATGTTCTTCGAGCCCAGCACCCGCACCCGCGTGAGTTTCGGCTGTGCCTTCAACCTGCTGGGCGGCGAAGTGCGCGAGACCACCGGCATCGAGAGCTCCTCGCTCAGCAAGGGCGAGTCGCTCTACGACACGGCCCGCGTGATCAGCGGTTACAGCGACGTCATCGCCATGCGTCACCCCGCGGCAGGCTCGGTGGCGGAATTCGCCGCAGCGAGCCGTGTGCCGGTGGTGAACGGCGGCGACGGCCCCAACGAGCACCCCACGCAGGCACTGCTCGATCTCTACACCATCCGCAAGGAAGTCGAACACAGCGGGCGCTCGGTCGACGGGCTGCGCATCGCCATGATCGGAGACCTGCGCCACGGCCGCACCGTGCACTCGCTCTCGAAACTCCTTGCCTGCTTCCGCAACGTGAAGCTGACCTGCATCTCGCCCGGCGAACTGCGCATGCCCGGCGAAATCCTGGAATTCCTGCGCAGCGCCGGCCACAGCGTCACCGAGACCGACAACCTCGAAGAGGCCATCGGTCACGTCGACATCGCCTACGCCACGCGCATCCAGGAAGAGCGCTTCAGCAGTCCCGAGGAAGCCAACCGCTACCGTGGCCGCTACCGCCTGAACCAGTCGATCTACACGCGCTACTGCGAGCCGAACACCGTGATCATGCACCCGCTGCCGCGGGACTCGCGTGCCGAGGCCAACGAACTCGACACCGACCTGAACGAGAACCCCAACCTCGCCATCTTCCGCCAGACCGACAACGGCGTGCTGGTGCGCATGGCGCTGTTCGCGCTGGTGCTGGACGTGGTCGATCTGCTCGCGAAGCACGAGGCCCCCGTCACCTGGTACACGGGCAAGCGATTCCATGACTGAGCAGCGCGGCGCAGCAGATGTCGTTTTCGGCGCCGACGACGTCGAGGTCCAGCGCGAGGAAATCCTCTTCGACGGATTCTGGACACTGAAGCGCCTGACGCTGCGCCACCGTCGCTACGCCGGCGGCTGGTCCGAGCCCATGACCCGCGAAGTGCACTGCCGTGGCGAGGCCGTGGGCGTGCTGCTATACGATCCGGACATGGACGCTGTAGGTCTGGTCGAGCAGTTCCGTGTCGGCCCCTGGGCCAAAGGTGATGCGCACCCCTGGCTGCTCGAGCTGGTGGCAGGCCTCAGGGAGGAGGGCGAAGACCCCGAGGGTGTTGCGGTTCGCGAGACCCGCGAGGAAGCCGGCTGCGAGGTGCGATCCCTGCGCCACATCGCCAGTTATTACTCGAGCCCCGGCGGCTGCGACGAGTACTTCCACCTGTACTGCGCGAGCGTGAGCCTCGCGGATGTTGGTCTGCTGCACGGCGAAGCGCACGAGCACGAAGACATCCGCCTGCACGTGGTGCCCGTGTCAGACCTGCCCGCGCTGATCGCGGCTGGACGCTGCAACAACGCCCACTCGCTGCTCGCGCTGCAGTGGTTCGAGGCGAAGCGCGCGGAACTGCGCGCCCCGTGAGCGAGGAAGTCCGCCACAGCACCGGGCGGAAACTGTTCCGCTCCAGCCTGACGGTGGGGAGCATGACCATGCTCTCGCGCGTGGCAGGCCTGGTGCGCGACATGGTGATCGCCGCGATGTTCGGCGCAACAGCCAACGCCGATGCCTTCTTCGTGGCGTTCCGCATTCCGCAGTTCCTGCGCCGGCTATTTGCCGAGGGTGCGTTCTCGCAGGCCTTCGTGCCGGTGCTTTCGGAGTACCAGACCACGCGCAGCGTGGCCGAGGTGAAGCAGTTGGTGGATGCCGTGAGCGGCGTCCTCGGTGCGGCGCTGCTTGCGGTCACGGCGGTCGCCGTGATGGGTGCCCCCGTGGTCACGCTGGTGTTCGCGCCGGGATTCCTCGGGATGCCGGAGAAGATGGCGCTCACCACCGAGATGATCCGCATCACTTTCCCGTACCTCTTCTTCATTTCGCTCACCGGCTTCACGGGTGCGGTGCTGAACAGCTATTCGCGTTTTGCCGTGCCGGCGTTCACGCCGGTGTTTCTCAACCTCACGCTGATCGCGGGCGCCATCTACGGGGTGCAGTTTTTCGACGAGCCCGCACTCGCGTTGGCCTGGGCCGTGTTCATTGCGGGCATGGTGCAGTTCTTCTTCCAGCTGCCCTTCGTGGCCCGCATCGGCATGCTGCCGCGGCCGCGTTTCCTGCCCCACCACGACGGCGTACGGCGCATCCTCGGACTTATGATTCCCGCGCTCTTCGGTGTGTCGGTGAGCCAGATCAATCTGATGCTCGACACGGTGCTCGCCTCTTTCCTGCCCACGGGAAGTGTCTCGTGGCTCTATTACGCGGAGCGGCTGTCGGAGTTGCCGCTCGGGGT
>JBILEG010000538.1:0-2598 GCA_044352225.1 Pseudomonadales bacterium
TGCACGAGTTCCTGCACGTGCTGCTGCGCCATACAGAGGGCCGGGGCCCTGCGAGCGATGAGCAGCACATTGCCTGGGACGCGGTGATCAACGCGATCATCCACCGCAGCATGGGGCCCGCCTGCAGCGCCCTGATGTCGCGCTACTACGCGAACGAAAAAGGCGCGCGTCTGCTGCTTCGCCCACCCCGGCCAGGAGAGAAGCCGGAGGGCGTCGGCAGAGAAGGCGATCCGGACACCATTTCGGGTCCATGGTTAGGGCTCTACCAGCACGGAACCGTAGTCGCAGACGACATCGAAGACCTCGCCCGTGAGCTGAAGCGTGCCCGCAGCCGCGACCCCGACACCCTGCTGCTGGGCAATCACGACGCAACGGAGGCCGTCTCGCCGGAGGCGCTCATGGGCAACCCGGTACACGAGGCGCTGCAGCGCGCGCTCTCGACGATGAACGGCAGCGGCATCTGGCGCGGACCGCCCCCGTGGTCACTCGCGGCCGAACTGACGGCCCTGCGCCAGACGCAGGACAAGGACGCCGACATCCGCCGCTGGCGACACGATGCGATGGCCGTGCTGCGCCGGCATCTTTCGCCGGATGCGCGCGCGGCGCGGCAACTGCAGGCCGAGGCCGAGTACCGCTTGCCGGTGCTGGGCAGCGCCGATCGCCGGGCGTTCTCGCGCGCGCTGTGGAGCCCGCTCATCCCGGAGGCAACGTGGCTGCGCAATGCCCCGGTGGGGCGCGGCAGCGCGCAGGTGTATCTGGACGTGAGCGGCTCGATGAACACCGAGATGCCGCACATCGTGGCCTTGCTGGCGCAACTGCGCGGGCTGATCCGCCGGCCGTTCTGGGCCTTCAGCAACGAGGTGGCGCCCGCGCGCATCGAGGAAGGCCGCCTGATCACCCGCACCACCGGCGGCACCAGCATGGGCTGCGTGCTGGAGCACATTACGCAGACCCGGCCGAGCGCCGCCGTGGTGGTGACGGACGGCTGGATCGAGCCCATCACGCGCCAGCAGGCACAGGCTGCCGGCAGCACGCGCCTGCACGCGATCGTCACGCGGCAGGGCTCGCCCCATGCGCTCGCGCAAGCGGGCATTGCCTACACCCAGTTACGGAGGATCCCCACATGATTCGCATCGCCGAAATGGTGCTGCCCGGGCACCCGGACAAATTCTGCGACCAGGTCGCAGATGCCATCGTGCAGGCCTGCTACGCCGCAGACCCGGCCGCGTATTGCCAGGTCGAGATGAGTTGCTGGTGCGACAACATCTACCTGACGGGCGGCATTTCCACCTGCAGGCCGCTGGCAGAACCACTGGAGGACATCGTGCGACGCACCGCACACGAGATCGGCTATGTGCCGGGCAATGCGGTGGATGCCGCGCGCTACCGCGTGCAGAGCAGCGTGTGCGAACTCACGCGGGCCCCCACCGACTGGACGCGCCATGTGAACGACCAATGCGTCTCGATCGGCTGGGCCGGCTACGACGCGCGCGTGGCCTGGTTGCCGCCGGAGCAGTTTCTGGCGCACACGCTGGGCGAGGCGCTGGTGCAGGCCTTTGCACCGGGCAAACCGCTGGCAGGGCAGGGGCCCGACGGCAAGCTGATGGTGCGCCTGCGCGAGAACGGCCCGGACTGGGTGCTGGAGCATGTGTTGCTCACGCTGCAACAACGCGAAACGGACAACGCGCTGGAGGTGAGCGCCGCCATTACCACCGTGCTGGCGAGCGCCTATGCCGCGCTGCAGGAACATGACCGCCGCTGGGTGGCGGACTGGAAGGATGTGTCTCTGCTGCTCAGCCCCAACGGCGTGCTGGTGGAAGGCGGCAGCCACGGCGACAACGGCCAGACCGGCCGCAAACTGGCGGTGGACTACTACGGCCCGCGCGTGCCGATCGGTGGCGGTGCGCTGAGCGGAAAAGACCTCTCGCACATCGACCGCGCCGCCGCCTATGCGCTGCGGCAGGCCGCGGTGGAAGCCGTGGCGGGCGGCGCCTCACAGTGCCTGGTGATGGCCGCGTGGGCGCCCAATGTGGGCGAGCCGCTCGATGTGGTGTGGCAACTGGAGGGGCGCGGGCCGCGGCGGCCGGAGGCGTGGTTCAGGCATGGGGCGATGGTGGAGCGGGCGCCGGGGGTGCGGGTTGACCGGCATCTTGGGCGTGGTCGGCATTTTGTGGATTTGGGGTTGGAGTGGAATGGGGGGTGATACGGCTCGGTCAGGTCTGGGAGCGGCCCGCCCTACCGAGGCTCTCCAACCTCTCGGCCAACCACACCTTGATGATCGATTGCCGCGTAACGCCAAGACGCGCTGCTTCCCGATCCAGCGAGGCGACCATCCACTCGGGAAAGTCGACATTCACGCGACGCTGGCCCTAATTGGGACGCTTGAGCGTCGATAGATCGAGGTCATTCACGATGTCTTCGACGCCTGCGTCAAACTTCTCATCGAACTTTTTAGCTTTCATACAGCGCCACCTCGGAGGGTCTTGCCCGCCTGACAGATATGATCCGAACACGGTCGCCCCTGATGGTTATCACTGCCGACCAAATCTCGCCGTCGAGTTGTGCAATCACCAGTGAGCGGGGCTCGTCATCCGATCT
>JBILEG010000098.1:0-9626 GCA_044352225.1 Pseudomonadales bacterium
AGCAGGATGCTGTCGGGGATTCCCACTTTCCCGATGTCGTGCAGGGGCGCCGCCATGGTGATGAAGCGGATGCCATCGGGCGTGAGCACGGCGGGGTGGCGGCCGCGCGCGGCGAGGTGCTCGCAGAGGACGCGCACATAGCCCTGTGTGCGCAGGATGTGGTTGCCCGTCTCGTTGTCGCGGGTGGAGGCAAGGCTGGCGAGAGCACGCAGGGAGACGTCCTGCAGGCGCTGGTTCTCGTCCCGGCGCAGCGCCACCTGCGATTCGAGCCAGACGTTCTCGTCGTGCATGCGGTCACGGGCGCGCTTCAACTCGAGTTGGGCGCGCACCCGGGCGTGCATGATCGCGGGGCGCACGGGCTTGGTGATGTAGTCGGCAGCGCCGAGTTCCAGCCCCTTGCGCTCGTCCTCGGTGGCATCGAGCGCGGTCACGAAAATCACGGGAATATCACGGGTGGCAGGATCGGCGCGCAGGCGCTGGATGACCTCGTAGCCGTCCATGTCCTGCATCATCACGTCGAGGAGGATCAGATCCGGGCGCGGCTCGCTCGCGACGACGTTGAGCGCGCGGGTGCCGGAGTTCGCGACACGGACACGGTAGAAGGGCTGCAGCAGCTCGCCGAGCACCGAGAGGTTCTCGGGCGTGTCGTCGACGAGCAGCACCACAGGCCGTGGTGCCGCCGGCGCGGCGGGAGTTGCATTGCTCATGGGTGACAGTCCGTTGATCGCGTGGGGCATTGTGCTGTCTGCGGACTGCCATTTTCAAACCCGTATGTGCAAGCACGTACGGGGATATGCCCGCCGGATCAGTACAGGGGATAGGCGCGGTAATCGGGGGCAAGCGCGACGCGAAGGCGATCGCCGATCGTGCTGCCCCTGAGAGAGGCGCTGTCGACGACGGGCGGGGCGTCCCGGTCGAAGGCCCCGGGGACGACGGGGCCGTGCAGCAGCGCATCGAGGGTGGATGCATCGGCAAGGGCACTGCGGGGCCGGTGATGCCCGGAGGCCAGAAGCTCCTCCCGAGCCGACACCGCGGGCAAACCGAAACGCCGCTCCAGATCTGCCAGCCTCGGCAGCAGGCCCTCGATGGGCACGATCTCGATCTCGCGTCCGCGCTCGACGTCCATCCACTGTGCCCGGACATGGGGGTTCTGGCGCTCGACCGGCGTCGCCGCCATCCACGCGACGAAGTCGGCAAAACTGTAGGGCGCTGCCACATCCTGAACGCCCTTCCACGCGAGGACCTGCCGGCTGACACGGGCTCCCCAGAAATCCGGCCGCTCCAGCACAACGCCGCGCCGTGTGGCCAGGAACGCGCTGAAGGCACGCGCCGCCGGATCACGCACGAACTTGATCACAGGGCCGCCGGCGGCGAGCGCACGCCGGCAACTGAACCGATACCCGGGCCGCTGGCAGTACACGCCGAACTGGTAGGCATGAATCCCCAGGCCGGCGTAGCGGGCCGCGGCATCGGGGCCTCCCTCACGCAACTGCGGCGAGCCGATCTGCGCGAAGAACCACTGCGCGAGCGCGGTCGAGGCCGCCTTGTGGGACCAGAGCAGGAGAAACGGGAATTCAGGCGCCCAGAGCGGGGGGCGCTGACCAAAACGCGCAGGCAGCAGCGCACGCAGGTTGGCGAGCAGGCCCACCCTCACCGGGTCTTGCCTGCCCGCATCTCAGGTCCACCCCTCGATGGTGGCGAGTGCGTCGATGACGTCCTGCGCAGAGGCTGGCGGGGGCGCTGTCCACGGCAGGGTCGGGTCGGGCAGTGCTTCGCGGAACAGCACGCCGTCGGGCCGCCCCATGTAGGTGCGGGCGATGAAGGCGTAGGTGTCGAGATTGTCCTCGACCATCCGCAGGCGCTCCGCCGGCGCGATGAAACCGCCGCCCTTGAGCTGCCCGGGGCGGGCGGCGATGGCGCTGATCAGGCGCTTTCGCACCGGCTGGGACAAGCGCGCGTGCTGTAGCGCATCGATCAGTGCGATCTCCCGCTCGCCCGGCGAGACGTTGAACTCGTTCACACCGGCACCTACTGCGACCGCGAGCTCCTGGAAGCCGATGGTTCGCAGCAGATCGGCCACGATGCTCGGCTGGTTCTGTTCGCGTTCATAGGGGCGTACGAGCAAGCGCTCGGCACCGAACACCTCGGCCCAGTCCTGCAGGAGCCTGCGGTAATCCCCCTTGTGCGGACGGGCCCGCTGCCAGGCGATGTACCCGTCGAAACCCGGCGGCCACGGCGGGTTGGGCGTCATGCGCACACCCTGGCTGTAGCACGAGGCCCACCAGTGATCGTGGCGGCGCAGATACACCACGATGCGCACGTCCCAGCCGGCCAGAAAATCTTTCACGCGCCCGATATCGCCACGGTTGGTGAAAACCTCTGAGCTGAGGATGACGCTGTGGCAACCCCCGCTCGCGCACTCCTGCGCGAGCTTCGGGCCAAGATCCTCAAGTTGCGAGGGCGAGCGCACGCGAGGGGGTTTGCCCTGGGAAAATCCGAGCACATGGCTCAACAGGTGATGCGCCTCGCTGCCGCTGCGGCCCGTGCGGGGGTAGAGCACGCCGGCGCTGCAGAGGGTGTTCTCGTGGGCGGCGAGGGTGCGCTGGATCGCGGAGCTGCCCGCCTTGTTCATGCCGATGTGGAGGAACAGGCGGCGGCCGTCTGCAGACGCAGTGCGACGGCGGAGCCAGGCAGGAAAACGGGGGAAGCGCAGCACCGGGGCTCTCAGATCGCGTAACCGTAGGCGGCCGCCCACTTGCCGCAGATGCGTCTGAGGGTGGCGATCTGCGCCGCATCGAGCGCAGCCTCGTGGTCATAGACGCTGGGCTTGGGGGAGAAGGAGTCCATGAACCCGGCCACCGGCGCCTCGCCTATGAAATCCAGCACCTGCGCGACATGTCCCTCGGGGTCGGTGTTGAATTCTTCGTAGCGCAACTCCAGTACACGGCGCGGAAACGCCCGCTTCAGGGTGTGCAGGTTGGTGATCGACTCCAGCCAGTAGTTGCCCGCACCGACCAGACTGCTCACCTTCATCACTTTGCCGGCGCGCAGGCTGAGAGCCACGTCCAGCGGGTTGCGGGCAATGTGGATGAACCGCGACTGCGGGAAATCCGCTGCCAGCATGGCGGCGCCGTAGACATTCTGCGGGGTCTTGTCGAACCAGCGCTTCGCACCGGGCTTGCAACGCTGGATGTAAAGCGCCATGTACTGCTGACAGAGCTCACGGCGCGTGGAACAGGCATCGAGCATGGCCGCGAACTCTTCTTCCGATATGCCGTCGATGGCCCGGTGCCGGACAAGCGTGACGTTCTTCGAGAGTTGCTTGAGCGACGAGTCGGTGCCGAAGGGCTCGCTCCAGCGGTAGAAATGCGTTTCCTCGGGAGACGCGAGGTTGGGGTGCAGGCGCAACACGTTGCGCAACATGGTGGTGCCCGAACGCACACAACCGACGATAAAAAAAGGCGCTTTCATGGACGGCATTCTCGAAGACGACGGTACATCCGGCACCGGACGGCGGAAGACGCTCCGGCAATCACCGCGGCGCTGCGCGCGGGGCAGCCGCATGATACGCGGAAGGTGCACCCCGTCGGCACCCCGGCAGTCAGGCTCGCAGGGGGCGGCCCCGAGGGCAGGGTGTGCTGCCCGGATGTCGCTCCCTACCCGCAGTTGCTAAGCTCCGGCACCCGGGACAGCACGGTGGATTGGCGGGCATGAAGAGACAACTGTGGGCGGCGTTGCGCAGATCTGCACGCGCCCTTGTGAAGCGCCCCGCACCGCTCGCCATGGCAGGTGCGGTCGCTGTGCGCGAAGCCCGCCGTGGCAATCCCTTCGACACCTGGGCGTCTCGTTCGCGCAGTGCCAATGACGCCGATCCCGCCCTGGCCTGCCACCGCCTCTGGCAAGCCCGTCCGGAACTCATGATCCGGCCGAAGTTCCGCATCCCCGCCTCCATGCCCGTGTTTGCGTCGGGCTCCTGCTTCGCGCGCGAGGTGGAAGACTCGCTGGCGGCGCAAGGCTTCGAGGTGAGCACGCGTTGCGACGAACTGTTCACGCGCCCCCCCCTGCTCCATGACGCCGCCGCGCAACCGGGCGTGCGCCCGCGCTCGTACCTCAACCGCTACAACACGATGTCGATGCGTGACGAGTTCGCGCACCTCCTTGGCGCAGACCCGGAGATCGAAGCGGGTGTGCTGGTGTATCCGCTCGGGCAGGGAGCAGCCGCTGACCTGCACTACTCGCAGTCCCTGCGGCAGGCGGATGTGCCTGCGACGCTGGCGCGCCGGCAGGCGGTGAGGGAGTGCCTCGGTCCCCGGCTCCGTCGCTGCCGCCTCGTGGTGCTCACCCTCGGCATGGCCGAATGCTGGTTCGACGAGCGCGCAGGCCGTTACCTGAACAACACCCCCGGCCCGCGCGTGCTGGCTGCCTTCGGCGACAGGCTCTGCGTGCGCCTCACGCGTTTCGAGGAGCACCTGCACGCGCTCGAGTCGCTGTACGGCATGTTGCAGCGGGTACACGGAGAGGATTTCCGGATCGTGCTCACGGTATCGCCGGTGCCGCTGGAGCGCAGTTTCCTGGGGCGTGACGTGGTGCTGGCGAACACCTACTCCAAGTCCGTGCTGCGTGCGGTGGCCGAGGAGTTCGCCGCCTTCCGAGCCAACGTCGACTACTTCCCGAGTTTCGAGCTGGTGAGCTTCGCCGATCCGGCAGAGGCCTGGGAGTGGGATCACCGGCACGTGCGCCCCGCACTTGTGGATCACATCATGGCGAGCTTCCGGCACCACTACATCGGTGACGCCGCGGACTGAGCGCCCACACTGCCGGTGCCGCTCCCTTGCGGGGCAGACAGCCACCGCGGCGCGGGTTAGCCTTCCCAGACCTCTACGGAACGCGCACATGCCCGTGCCTCCACGCCCGCCACACCGGTTGCTGCCAGCACCGCGCCACATCCGCCCGGCGGTGGGCGCTTTCGTGCTGCTGGCGCTGGTGTCGGCCCTGCTCTACAGCGGCGGCCACAATCTGGACCCGCAGGCCCTCTGGTTCCACCCGGTGCACAACTTCCTCTGCGATCTCTTCATGCCGCTGAACACCTACAACGGCAGACCCAACATGGCGAGCGCGCTGCCGGGGATCAGCGGCGGGCTGCTGCTGGTGGCGGGAGGGCTACTGCCTGCATGGACCTCCGTGGCCTTGCGGCTCGCGCCGGAGCGGGCAGTATCCCGACTCGTTGCGACACTCGGCCTGTTGGCGCTGGGAGCCGTGTCGCTGGTACCGCTGGAAAACCTCGCCACCCTCCCCTGGCCTCACCACTTCACCCTGCTCGGCGCGGTGCTCCCGGGCTGGCTCGCGACCAGCGGCGTCGCGCTGCTTGCCTTGCGCCATCCGGGTATCGACCGCAGTGCACGCCTGCTTGGCCTCGCCGTGCTGGTGGCCGTACCGGTGATCTTCGCGTGTTATCTCCCCCATGCACTGGCCGGGGACACGACGGCGCCGGTCGTGGCGTTTGGCCAGAAAGTCGTGCTGTGCACGGTGCTGGCGTGGCTGTGGGCACTGGGCGGGAGCCCCGCGCTGCGCGACTGAGCGGCGTGTCAACGGCACTCTCGCGGCCGCGTTTGCCTCGACGATCCACTTACCCGGAACACACCACCATGCACCTTCGCCTGCTTGCGCTCTCCCCGTCGCTGCTCGCTCTGTTGGCCTGCGCGGGGCTTCCCCCCGGACCGGAAGTAGAGGTGATGCCCGCCCCCGACATCCCGTTCGAGCAGTTCGCCGACGATGATCTGGTGTGCCGCGATTTCGCCGCCGGACGCTCCGGCGCGGCAGGCTCGGCCCCAGGCGGAGAAACGGCGAAGGGGGCAGTGGCAGGGGCCGCCGCGGGCGCCGTGGCGGGTGCGATGCTGGGTCACGGCGACGGCGAAGCCATCGGCACGGGCGCGGGTGCCGGGCTCATCCTCGGCGGTGCGCACGGCATGGAGCGCGAGCACGACGCCCGGGACACGATCCAGTACCGTTACGACACGGCCTACATGCAGTGCATGTACGCCAAGGGCCACCAGGTGCCGGGTTACGGCAGAAGCGCGGAGCGCAGGCGCTGAGGCACCGGCTCAAGCGCCGCGCAAGGGCTCGAGCGCGGCCCGCGCGGCGACAAGGTGCCGGAGCGCTTCGGGATCGGATTGCAACCGGGCCCCGCAGGCATCGAGAGCGATGCGGGCTTGTTCGAGGGCCGTGTCCCGACGCTCCTGCGCGGCACGCAGCCCCGACACCATGCCGGCAAAAGCGGTAGAGAGATCCTTCAGTTCGTCGGACTCCCTGAGCCCGGTGTGCACATCGAGCCGTCCCTCGCCGACCTGACGACACACCTGCTCGAAGCGGTAGAGCGGCCCCGCAATCAGGTGGCTTCGGCGGATCACGGTCCTCGTGGCCGTTATGCCAGCGATCACTCCCGCCACCACGTTGCCCGCAAGGATGATGAATCCGATTTTCGACCAGAGGGACTCGACACTCACGCTGGCGCTGTAGCGGCCCGCCTGCAGATCGTCGCCGATCAACCAGTAGAGAAGGCCTGCGGAGACCAGCGCGAACAGCAGGATGTTCAGCAGCACCGCGGCCACGAAACGGCCCTGGAAGGCTTTCTTGATGAAGACGGTGCGGCGCAGCGGATTGGCGCTCATGGGGATGCTCCCTCCTTCTCCGGTTGGTGGCAGATGCGGCACATTTCGCCGTCGGAGTTGTCACGACGAAGCAGGAAGCTCTTGCGCAATCTGGGGCTGTCGGTCAGCCGGTCGGTGAAGCTGAAACTCGCGCGCGGTCGATCGCTCGAGAGCGATCCGTGCGTGTAGTGGCATGTGGTGCACGTGACAACCCCGCCCGCCCCAAGCGGCATATCAGGAGGCACAGCACCGCGCGCGGGAACTCCAACCATGTGACTCGATGCAGTGTCATGGCATCCGAGACACATCGCAGTGCCGTCAGCGCGGAACGCGGCTGGGTCGGACTGCAGGTGGGCGGACTCGAACGAATCAGGTGCCTCTACCGGTCCGAGGTGGCAAGTCGCACAGTCCGAACCAGCGACGGGGTCGTGGGGGGGCGCGGGCTCGGCTGCGAAACCGTTGGCCGCGAGCATCACGCACGACAGCCAGCAAGACACGAAAAAGGGATGTTTCATCAACTGCCTGCACCGCTGGCTGAGGCTGCCGCGGGGACACGGCATGCCCCGGGGCAGGATCCCGCAACCGCAGGACCTCGACGGAGGGCAAGTGTGTGTGGCTCGTGTGACAGACACGTGACCGGGCATCGACCGGCTCAGGCCATCCGCAGCGTTAACCGCTGGCCGCGGGATCCTCGTCGATCCACAACTCGACGGCTGGCGCCTCAGCCGTGACCGGCCCGTGGGGCACGGCCCCGACGATGCCAGACTCCGCAAGTTGCTGCTCCAGTGCGAGGCGAAGCTCGCGCACCATGCGGACGAGTTCCTGCTCCACCGATTCGAGCGCCGGCGCCAGGGCCTTGCGGGGCGGCAATGGTGCACCGGGCACGAGCAGCGTCTCGAGCGCCGCAGCCGCGGCCTGCACCGGCACCATGCCAAGCTGTCCTGCCTCTCCTTTCAGGGAGTGCGCCGCGTGGCGCAGGGCACTGGCGTCGGCATCCCTGACAGCACCACGCAGTGCGTCCAGCGTGCTGCCGGACTCGGCGACGAACCGCAGCAGCAGCCGACGGTAAAGCGCGGCATTGCCCGCGCACCGTGCGAGGCCTTCGGCGTCGAGCAAACCGCGCACACCAAGGCCAAGACCGGGCCCCTCGGTCGCGATGCCTGCCGACTCGATCTCGAACATCGCGCCGGGACGCGAGCCCAGCCAGCGCCGGAGCATGGTCAGGAGTTGCTCGATATCGATCGGTTTGGCGGCGAAGTCGGACATCCCCGCGGCAAGGCAGGCTTCACGGTTTTCCTTCATCACATCGGCCGTGAGCGCGACGATGGGCAGCGCATCGAAACCGGGTATGCACCGGATCTCGGTCGTAGCCTCGATACCGCCCATGCCTTTCATGTTGAGGTCCATCAGGACGATGTCGACGGCATCGCCACGCTGCAGTGCGGCGATGGCTTCATGGCCGTCGCAGGCGGTGGAGACCAGCATGCCCTCCTGCTCGAGCATCTCGCGGACGACGTCGCGGTTGGTCTCGTTGTCTTCGACCAGCAGCACACGGGCACCCGCCAGCGACACCGCAGGAAGCAGACGCGGCGCATGAGGATCACCCGGCGCCTCCGTGACCAGTTGACGGTAGCGCTCGGGCTCGAGCAGACGGAAGAGAAAATCGCGCACCCAAGCGGGATTCACGGGCTTCTGCAGGAGCGTCGGGAAGTGGCGGCCTGCCACGCCGGCCAGTGCCTCGTGCTCGGACTGCGGGCTCGTGCAGACCAGGTGCGGACACTGCGCAGGCAGGAGGCTGCGGATGGCGCGGGCAGCATGCACCCCGTCGACGCCGGGCATCTCCAGATCGATGAACACGATATCGGGGATCGTATCGCTGCCCGCGGCCGCGCGCAGCCAATCGATGGCGTCCGTGGCATCGACGAAGGGCTGGACCGAAATGCCCATACCCTCAAGCACACCGGCCAGCACCCAGCGGGCTGCATGGTTGTCATCGATCACGACGGCCCGCAGGCGGCGCAGATCCGTGAGCGGTGCGGGCAGCGGCGCAGGCAGTGCACCGAGCCCGAGTCGCGCGGTGAACCAGAAGGTCGAGCCCTCGCCGGACTCGCTGCTCACCCCCACCGCTCCTCCCATCAGTTCCGCGAGGTTCCGGGATATGGCGAGCCCCAGCCCCGTGCCG
This sequence comes from Pseudomonadales bacterium, assembly GCA_044352225.1. GTDB lineage: Bacteria > Pseudomonadota > Gammaproteobacteria > Pseudomonadales > UBA5518 > UBA5518. Next base: position 8,830 of record JBILEG010000098.1, read on the forward strand.
CCGAAGCGGCGCCGGGTGCTGCTCTCGGCCTGCTCGAACTGCGCGAAGACGCGGGACTGCTGCTCGGGCGTCATGCCGATGCCCGTGTCGCTCACCGCGAAGCGGAGCATCACGGGGCCCACCGCGGGTGAATCCCGCTCGACGCCCACCGAGATCACGATCTGCCCCGACTCGGTGAACTTGATGGCGTTGCCGATGTAGTTGATCAGGATCTGGCCAAGGCGCTGCGGATCCCCGATGTAGGGGCGCGCAGTATCACAGCCCACATCCGTGACGAGTTCGAGCCCCTTCGCGCTGACCCGCTCCGACACCAGAGCGACCACTTCATCGAGCATCGCCTGCAGGTCGAACTCGATGTTGTCGAGCTCGACCTTGCCCGCTTCGATCTTGCTCAAGTCCAGCACATCGTTCACGAGATGGAGCAAGCGGTGGCTCGCCTGGTCAATGCGTTGCAGGTAGCCGGAGAGCCGGGGCGCGGGACTCGTGCTCTGTGCGAGGTGCGTGAGCCCCATGATCACGTTGATGGGCGTGCGGATCTCGTGACTCATGTTCGCGAGAAACATCGATTTCACTTCACTGACGGTCTCGGCCTGCACCTTGGCTCGCAGGAGATCCGCCGTGCGCTCATCGACCAGCAGGCGCAGCTCGTCGCGGTGGCGGGCGAGTTCGCGCTCGCGCTCTTCTTCCTGTGTGATGTCGCGCCCTGCGCCGCGGTAACCCTGGAAAACCCCGCCCGGACCGTGGAAAGGCTTGCCGCGCAACTCGATCCAGCGCATGCCTTGCTCGCAGCGCACACC
>JBILEG010000099.1:0-9614 GCA_044352225.1 Pseudomonadales bacterium
ATCACACCCAGATCGGGCGAGTTCGCTGCGTAAGACGGGTCAGAGTGCCAGCGCGTCCAGCACGGTGCCGGGGGTGAGCAATTGCGGCAACACCACCGGAAGGGCCCCTGTTCGCGGGGGGTAGTACAGATAGAGCGGCACGCCGTTGCGGCCGTGCTGCGCGAGGAAGGCGGTGAGTTTGGGCTCGGCGTTGGTCCAGTCGCCTTTCAGCAGCACGACGCCCCGGTCTCGGAAGGCCTGCCGGACGGCGTCGGTTTCCAGCGCCACGCGCTCGTTCGCGAGGCAGGTGATGCACCAGTCGGCCGTGACGTTCACGAAGACCGGCTTGCTTTCCTGCTGCAGCGCGGCGAGCCGCTCGGCAGAGAAGGGCTCCCAGCCTTCGGTGATGGCGCCCCCCTGTGCCGGGCGCTCGTGCAGTAGCGGAGAGCCCAGGATGGACAGCGCGGCGACAAGACTGCCGGCCGCGAGCAGCCGCCAGAGCAGCGCACGTGCGTGCCCGCGTGCACTCTCCCAACTCCAGAGTGCGAAGGCGACCAGCACCGTGCCCCCCAGTGCCGCCGCGAGCGCGTCCACGCCGCTCTGGCGGCCCAACACCCACAGGAGCCACACCGCCGCGGCGTAGAGCGGGAAGGCGAGCATCTGTTTGAACCCTTCCATCCATGCGCCCGGCTTCGGCAGGCGCCGCAGCAGCGAGGGACTCAAGGCCAGCGCCATGAAAGGCAGTGCCATGCCGAGCCCGAGCGCCCCGAAGACCAGCAGCGCCACCGCGGGCGGTTGGGTCATGGCGAAGCCGAGCGCGGTGCCCATGAACGGCGCCGAGCAGGGGCTGGCCACCACGGCGGCCAATACGCCGGTGAAGAACGAGCCTGCAAGCCCGGCGCGCGCCGCGAGCGAGCTGCCCGCGCCCATCAGGCCGGCGCCCAGATTGCTGACGCCCGAGAGCCCCAGGCCCATGGCCGCGAAGAGATAGGCGAGCCCGCCGACGAACACAGGGGATTGCAGGTGGAAGCCCCAGCCGATGGCCTCTCCCGCCTGGCGCAGCGCGATCAGCACCGCAGCCACGGCCAGGAAGCTGATCACCACCCCTGCCGTGTAGGCGAGCCCGTGTTCGATCCGGTCGTGCGCGCCGCCGCCTTTCTGCGCGATGCCCAGCACCTTCAAAGAGAGCACCGGGAACACGCAGGGCATCAGGTTCAGGATCATGCCGCCCAGCAGGGCGAACATCACCATCGTGAGCAGCGAGCCGCCGGGGGCGGCGACCGGAGACGCAGCGGGGGCGTCAGCGAGCGCCGCAGGGGGCTCGACGGCCTCGGCTTCCGTCACGGTGCCCTTGCCGGGATCCACCAGGAAGCGTTGCGTGCGCGGTGGATAGCAGAGCCCTGCGTCCGCGCAGCCCTGCGACTTCACGAGGATGTCGTGCGGCACGGGAGCGGCTGCGGGCAGAGTGACCTCCAGCCTGCCGCGGTAGATCTCGGTGGCGCCCAGGAACTCGTCCTCGTGAGGCTCCCCTGCGGGCCACGCCACGTCGAGTGCGGTGGGCGCGCTGCCCGCGCCCGCGAGCGAGATGCCCATGCGGACCTTGTACAGGTAATAGCCCGGCGTGATGTCCCACTGCAGCTCGATCTGACCGCCGCTGATGCGGGCCGCGAGCGGGTAGGCTTCTTCGACAGGGAGGAACTCGGGCTGTGCGCCCGACAGCAGCGCGGTATTGCCGCCCGCGCCCGGCAGGGCATCGCCCGCGTGGGAGGGGATGGCGCAGAGCCAGAGGCAGAGCACGAGCAACAGGTATCTCATTGGCCTGATTCTAGGGGAGCGGCGGACGCGCCGCGAGCAGAATTCACGGGTGGGCCCGCGCGACCCTGTGGCAGAATGCAGATGCGTGTCTCCAGCTTTACCGGAACCCTCCGATGCGCCGTACCAGTGCTTTCATCGTCTGCTCCCTTTTGGTCTCCCACGCCCTTGGGGGTGACGTGAGCATCGAATCGCCGTGGCTTCTGGAGCCTCCGCCCGGCCAGACGGGCGCGGCCATCTACCTCGGCGTGCGCAATGCGGGCAGCGCTGAACTGGTACTCACGGCTGCCACGGTCGAGGGGGCTGCCAGCGCCGAGATCCACGGGCATACGATGCACGGCGACATGATGCACATGGGGCCGGCGGGCCCTCTGCCCATCGCGCCGGGGGCTGCATTGCTGCTCGCGCCGGGTGGCTATCACCTGATGGTGTCGGGGCTTGGCGCGCGTCCGGTGACCGGCGGGCGGCTGCCCTTCTGTCTGGAGTTCGAGGGTGGCGTCCGGGCGTGTTCCGAGGCGCTGGTCAAGGGTGTGGCAGGGAAGTGAGCATGGACGAGGATCAGGGAATTGCGCAGGACGCGTCAGCGGGAACGGACAGGGCGCGCGAGATGACGCGCCGCGGCGGGGGCTTCATGTCCATCGCCGTGGGTAGCGCCGTGGCGCTGCTGCTGGCAGGCCTCTCCGCACTCGGCATCTACTGGTCGCGCGACCCCGAGCCCTTCGACGTGCGCGCCAATGCCGCCAGCTTCGCGGCAGCGCAGGAACGGCCTGTCGTCACCGGTACCACGATGACCGCCACGCTGATCAAGGTCGCCGAGACCCTGCTCGAGAAGCCCGGTGGTTACCTCAGCAACGATATTGCCCCGCCCGGCGTGTTCCTCGACAACATGCCCGCGTGGGAATTCGGCGTGCTGGTGCAGGTGCGCGATCTCTCCAAGGCGATGCGCGAGACGCTCTCCCGCTCGCAGTCACAGTCCCGGGAAGACCCCGATCTCGCGCTCGCGGAGCCGCAGTTCAATTACGACAACAGCTCCTGGATCCTGCCCTCGTCCGAAGACGAGTACGAGACGGGCATCCGCAAGCTCCGCGGCTATTCCCGCCGCCTCGCGGACCCCGAGAAGCCCGATGCGCAGTTCTATGCCCGCGCCGACAACCTGCGTTACTGGCTGGGGACGGTCGACAGCCGTCTGGGCAGTCTCTCGCAGCGTCTCAGCGCGAGCGTGGGTCGCAGCCGTCTCAATACCGATCTCGCGGGTGACAGCGCTGCGCAGCAGTCCACGCCCTCCCCGGCAGAGATGGACGTCAAGACGCCATGGACGCAGATCGATGATGTCTTCTACGAGGCGCGCGGCAGCTCCTGGGCGATCATCCAGTTCCTGAAGGCGGCCGAAGTGGATTTCGCCGATGTGCTGGCGAAGAAGAACGCGACGGTCAGCCTGCGCCAGATCATCCGTGAGCTCGAAGGCACTCAGGACCCCATGTGGAGCCCGGTGCTGCTGAACGGCTCGGGCTTCGGTCCGCTCGCCAATCACTCGCTGGTGATGGCCTCGTACATCTCGCGGGCCAATGCTGCGCTGATCGACCTGCGTGCCCTGCTCGCACAGGGCTGATCCGCCCGATCAGGAAACGCTGCGTTCCCATTCCTCGCGGATGTGCGCGTGCAGCGGCTCGGGCAGTCGCGGGCCGTAGTGCGTCACGAGCTCTGCGGCCGCACGGCAGGCGAGCGCTCCCGCAGCGGCGGCACCGTGACCGCGTGCGATGGCGTACAGATAGGCACCCGCGAACATATCGCCAGCGCCGTTGGTGTCGATGGCGCGCACCGGGTGCGGCGCGATGCGGTGGTACTGCCGTCCATCGAACACGAGAGCGCCTTCCGCGCCCAGCGTGATCGCGAAGCTCCGCGCGATGCCGCGCAGCGCATCTGCCGCCGCCTCGATGGTGTCGGCGCCACTCCATTGCAGCGCCTCGGCGCCGTTGCAGAACACCAGATCCACCCCATTGCCCAGCATTTCGCCCAGACCGTCGCGGAAGTGCGCCACGATCCCGGGGTCTGAAAAGCTGAGCGCGGTCTTCACGCCCGCTGCCTCGGCGAGCTCACGAGCGCGCACGGCGGCCGCGCGTGCGCTCGGCGAGGTGACGAGGTAGCCCTCGATGTACAGGAAGCGCGAATCCGCGAGCGCTGCCGCGTCCAGATCCTCTGACGAGAGCGTGGAGCTCGCGCCGAGGAAGGTGTTCATGGTGCGTTCGGCATCCGGCGTGATCATCACCAGGCACTTGCCCGTGACGCCCGATGCGCCCGCCGCCAGGCGGTTGGTGCGCACACCGGCGCGCTCCATGTCCGAAAGGTAGAAACGGCCGTTCTCGTCGTCCGCCACCTTGCAGGAATAGAACGCCGTGCCGCCGAAGTGGCGCGTTGCCATCACCGAGTTGGCGGCCGAGCCGCCGCTCGCGCGGCGCGCGTAGACCAGATGCTGTTCGAGCATGCCGAGCAATGCATGCTGGCGGTCTTCGTCGACCAGCGTCATCACGCCTTTGTCGATGGCGGCGTTGGCAAGGAAGCCGTCGTCGACCTCGATCTCCGTATCCACCAGTGCCGCTCCCATGCCGTAGACGTCGTAGCTGCTCATGGAGCCTGTGTCCTGATCGCGAAGTGTGCGCGGATTATCGTTTGCGCGTGGCCCGCGGCTCAATTGCCAAATGCTCCCTGCTGCGGCAGGGCGGCGGCTTCTTCTACACTTCGCCGCCATGCCCCCGCCCCCCCGTCGCAGTGCCCGCAAGCCCGCTGCCCCGCCACCCCGGCGGTGGCCGAGCATCCTGCTGCGCGTAGCGCTCGCGCTCTCCGTTCCGGTCGCGATCCTGCTGCTCTACGTCGACGCCTTCATCCAGCGCGAGTTCTCGGGCAAGAAGTGGGCTGTGCCGGCAGTGGTCTACGGGCGGCCCATGGAACTCTACGCAGGCGCGCCCCTCACGCAGCCCGACCTGCTGGGCGAACTCGATGCACTGGGCTACCGGCCCGGTGGCGCCGAGCCGCGGACGGGCAGCTACAGCAAGGGCGCCGGGTGGGTGCGCGTGGGCTCTCGCGGGTTCCGGTTCTGGGACGGCGTGGAGCCCGAGCAGCGCCTTACCGTGCGCTTCGATGCGGCAGGCATCGCGGGGATCACGGACGCTGCGGGTGCCGAGGTGCCCATCGCGCGCCTCGACCCGGTACACATCGGTGGCATTTACCCCGCCCACAACGAGGACCGCATCCTGGTGCGTGCCCGAGAGGTGCCGCCGTTGCTCGTCACGGCGTTGATGGCGGTCGAAGACAAGGATTTCGCCGTCCACCGCGGTATTTCCTTCCGCGGGATCCTGCGGGCGATGTGGGTGAACGTGAAGAGCGGCTCGCTGGAGCAGGGCGGCAGCACGCTCACGCAGCAGCTGGTGAAGAACTTCTTCCTCACGCGCGAGCGCACGCTGGGACGCAAGCTCCTCGAGGCCGTGATGGCCGTGGTCATGGAGATGCGCTACTCCAAGGAAGAGATCCTCGAGGCCTACCTGAACGAGATCTACCTGGGGCAGGACGGCCACCGCGCCATCCACGGCTTCGGTCTCGCCAGCCACTACTACTTCAACCGTCCGCTGAACGAACTCGAGCCGCAGCAGATCGCGTTGCTGATCACGCTGGTGCGCGGGCCCTCGTACTACGACCCCTGGCGTCATGCCGAGCGCTCGCTCGCGCGGCGCAACCTGGTGCTGGACGAACTTTCCGAACAGCAGGTGATCAAGCCCGAACTCGCCGGGCGCCTGAAGCAGCGACCGCTCGGCATGGGCGACCGGGATGACAACCGCTCGCGCTTCTATCCCGCCTACCTCGACCTGGTGCGCCGCCAGCTGAAGGAGAGCTACAGCGACGATGATCTCAGTTCCGAGGGGCTGCGCATCTTCACCGGCCTCGATCCGGCCGTGCAGCGTGCGGCCGAGCGTGCGCTGCAGGACTCGCTCGCGGAGATCGAGAAAGACGCCGCTGCGCGCAAGCGGAAGGTCCCCGGGCTCGAAGGAGCGGTGATCGTGACCCGCGTCGACAGCGGCGAGGTGCTGGCGCTGGTGGGTGGCCGCCATTCGCGCATCGCCGGCTTCAATCGCGTGCTGGACGCGCTGCGCCCGGTCGGCTCGCTGATGAAACCAGCCGTGTACCTCACGGCGCTCGCAGGCGGGCGCTATTCGCTGCTGAGCCCGCTGGACGACGGCCCGGTCCACTACAAGGGCAGCGACGGCCGCGTCTGGAGCCCGCGCAATTTCGACAAGAAAGATCACGGCATGGTGCGGCTGCATACCGCGCTCGCCGAGAGCTACAACCAATCGACCGCGCGGCTCGGGTTGGAGATCGGCATGCCGCGCGTGGTCGACACCATCCACCGCCTGGGTGTGGAGCGCGAGATCGCGCCCTTGCCCTCCGTGTCGCTCGGCGCGGTCGATCTCACGCCGATCGAGGTGGCGGGCATGTACCAGACCATCGCCTCGGGCGGTTTCGGCACACCCCTCAGCGCGATCCGCGAGGTGAGCGATGCAGGCGGATCGCCGCTCTCGCGCTATCCGGTGAAGGTCGAACAGAAACTCGATGCGGCCGCGGTCTACGTGCTGGAGTACGCGCTGCGCGAAGTGGTGCGTGACGGCACGGCGGCCAGTGCCTACCGTCGCCTGCCGGGCTGGCTCACGGTGGCGGGCAAGACCGGCACCACCGATGACATGCGGGACTCCTGGTTCGCGGGCTACGCGGGCGATCTGCTCGCGGTGGTCTGGATCGGGCGTGACGACAACGGCGTGACCGGGCTCACGGGCGCCACGGGTGCGCTGCGCGTGTGGTCCCGGCTCATGGCCGAGGTGAGTCGCGTGCCCCGCAAACCCCGCCCGCCCGAGGGCGTGGTGGAGACATGGATCGACGAGACCAGCGGCGGCCTGAGTGCCGAGGGCTGCCCTGGCGCGCGTCTGATTCCCTTCCTCCCCGACACGGTGCCGAGTTACCAGTCCTCCTGCGGCGGCAGTGGCGGGCTTCGCTGGCCCTGGGAAACCCGGCCGGGCAGCACCCCGGCGCCGCCCGCCGCCACGCCGCAGGACATGCCGCAGGAAGCACCGTCCGAACCCGGCAAGAAAGAAAGTTGGTGGGAGCGCTGGTTCAGCCAGTGAGGGGCCAGCCAGCAATGGGCGCAGCGCGCTCGCCCCTGCCTGACTACACTTCGCGTTCACCGACCCCCTGCATTTTCCGGGAGTGAACCGTGACCCCTGGCCTCCTGCGTCTGCCCGTCCGCACGCTGCTCGGCCTGTCGCTGCCTTTCGTGCTGTCGGCCTGCATCACCGAAGGCCCCTCGCCGCCGCGGGTGGATGTGCCGGAACCGGGTGCCGCGGGCCATGCGCGGGGCTCTGCGCCTGCGCGTCGCGCTGCCCCGAGCGCCTACCCTGCGGAGCGCCCCGCTGCGCGCGCCTACCCTGCAGGTGCTGCGGCGCGGAGTTATCCCGCCACCGCGCCTGCAGCCGCCAGCCCCGGGCTGCCCGCGGGTGATGCGGGCGACATCACTGTGCAGTCCTCCAGCGAAACACCCGCGGTAGGCAGTTATCCCGCCGTGTCGGCAAGCACCTACCCCCAGGGCGGGACCGAGGGCTATCCCGCCCCGGCAGAGGCTTATCCCGCCGCCGCGCAACCGGTGCCTGCGGAGGGCGCGACGTCTGCTCCTCCGGCTGCCGCCGTCATCGAGGAGGGCCACGTGCCCGCCCGAAGTGCCAACAACGCGGTGAATGCGCTGCTCGCGAGCGCTGACGGCGCACGCCGGCGCGGCGATCTGGACGCGGCCGTGGCCGCTGCGGAGCGCGCGTTGCGCATACAGCCGGGGGATCCCGCGGTTTACTGCGAACTCGCCCTGCTGCGGCTTGCGCAGGGGCAGCGTGAACTCGCCGGGCAACTCGCACGCAAGGGCCTTGCCCAGCAGCCCGAACCGGAACTGCGCCAGCGCCTCGAAGAGGTGCTGGCCCGGGCCACTGCGGCGAGCGGCTGAGTCAGCTCTCCACCAGCGCGTAGCCGCCTTCCGGACGCGCGCGGAACTCCACGCGACGGCGGATGCAGCGCGGTGTTTCCTCGGCCTCGTGGCTCACGTACAGAATCGTGGTGCGCCCGCTCTCGCCGATCTGTTCGATCAGTGCGAGCACGCGGCTGCGGTTGGGCCCGTCCAACCCGGAGCAGGGCTCGTCCAGGATCAGGATGGGCGGCGCCTTCACCATCGCCCGCGCGATCAGCACCAGACGTTGTGTGCCGAAGGACAGCGCATCGAAACGCTGCCCCGCCTGGGCGCCAAGGCCCAGCGCCTGCAACCACCCCGACGCCGACGCGAGCTCCGCGGGCGAGCAACTCTCGTAGAGCCCCAGCGTGTCGTGGAAGCCGCTCAGCACCACGTCCTGCACGCGCGTGCGCTTGGGGTAGTCCAGGTGCAGCGCGTTGCTCACGATGCCGAAGCGGCGTTTGAGCTCCCACACGGGTTCGCCGCTGCCGCGCAGTCGCCCGCAGACGCGCACCTGCTGCCCGTAGGCGCGCGGGTTGTCGCCGCACACCAGCGCGAGCAGTGTGGATTTGCCGCAACCGTTCGGGCCGGCGAGGCACAGGTGCTGGCCGCGCGCCATCGTGAGGCTCACGCCGTCCAGCACGGCGTTGTCGCCGTAGTGCGCGTGCACATCGGCGAGTTCGATCAGGGGGCCATCGGGGAGCGCTTGCGCGCTGGCAATGTCCGCGGGGATCGGCGGCAGGCTGATCGCATGGCCCGTGGATGCCGTTTGTGAGAGCAACTCGGTGAGTTCTGTGCGCGGGCCACGGGCGACGACGCGGCCCTCGTCCAGCACCAGCACATGCGTGATGCCGGGGGGAATGTCCTCGGCCCGGCGCGTGAGCAACAGCACCCGTGTACGACTCGCGAGCAAGCGCGCGAGCATCGCCTGCAGCAAGGCGCGAGAGCGTGCGTCCACGCCCTCGAACGGGGCGTCCAGCACGGCCACGGGGGGCGCCTGAAGCAGCAGACGCGCCAGCAGCGTGCGGCGTCTCTCCCCGCTCGACAGGAAGCGCAGGCCGCGCCCCTGCAGATGCCCGAGGTTCAGTGCCGCCATCGCCTCGGCGATTGCAGCGGCGTCCTCGCTCACGGCGTGCAGCAGTCCGCCGGCCGTGGTGCCCTGGTCCACCGCCGTATCGAGGAACTCGCTGATGTCGTGACGGGCGTCGTCCTCGCAGATCTGGCGCTCGGTCTCGAAGGAGATCTGCCCGATATCGCGCAGCGGATCGATGTCGGGCCGCAGCCAGACGGTTCCCCCCGCGGGGTGCAGTGCTCCGGTGGCCAGCGCGGCGAGCGCGGTCTTGCCCGCGCCGTTCGCGCCGAGCACCGCCCACTGCTCGCCCTCGTGTGCCTCCCAGTCGATGCCCCTGAAGAACAGGTGTCCGCCCAGGCGAAGCGTTGCCTGCTCCAGACGCAGCCACGCGGGGCCCGTGTGCAAAGTCGTACCTGCCATGCAATGAAAATCCGGGACCGATTGGGTATTGTCGCCCGGCGGGCCGCTCGCGGTCCAAGCGCGGCAGAGCACAACCGGACACCCCATGCCCCATTCCGCCATCCCAGAGCTGCAGTCCCTGCGGGATCTCGATCTTGCATCGCAACTGCTCGAGGCCCACCGCCCGCGGCGCAAACTCATGCGTCGGGTGTGGGCGCGCTCCGCCGTGGCCTTGTTCCTCCACCAGTGCCCGCAAGAAGGTCTGTCGGTGCTGATGATCCGGCGCGCCGATCGCGAGGGTGATCCGTGGTCTGGGCACATGGC
>JBILEG010000540.1:0-2586 GCA_044352225.1 Pseudomonadales bacterium
TGTTTTTCGCCAATGCCGAGTTGTTCCGGTCGCGTGTGCTGGAAACAGTGGCCGCATCGCCAACACCGGTGCGATGGCTGGTGGTGGGCGCCGAACCGATCACCAGCGTCGATGTCACGGCCGCCGACATCCTCGACGATCTGGACCGCATCCTGCGCGCGGAAGGCATCGAACTCTGCTTCGCCGAAATGAAAGACCCTGTGAAGGACAAGCTCAAACGGTTCGGCCTGCACACCAACCTGGGCGAGGAACGCTTCTTTGCCACCATCGGCGAGGCAGTGAACACCTACCTCGAGATTCACTCGGTGGACTGGGTCGATTGGGAAGACCGGGTATGAGCAGACGATCCCCATCAGCCTTGCGATACCGCACCGTCTGCGCGTGGGCCGCGCGCCACCTCAGAGCGGCGAGCGCGCGATCGAGAGCAACTCCTTTGTATCGATGGTGGACGCACGGCGCTGGATGTCGGCGGCATAGCGCGGCGCGAGCGATTTCGCTTCGGGCAGGAGCTCCTGGAACGTGGACTGGAGCAGCGCCGTACTCATCTGTCGCCCGCCCGCGTAATAGCGATCGGCCACGCGCCCCAGGGCCCAGGTGCTCGCGAAGCTCATCCCCGAACTTGCGGCCTGCCGTCCCACCGAGCGTCCAAGGCCACCGAGCACGCTGCCCAGCACGCCGCCGAGGAGCTTACGCCCCACCTGCTCCAGGTACTGCGAGCCCAGGCCCACACCGACGGTGGCGATGAAATCCTTCGCCTGGCTCGCATCCATCGGGTAGCCGTAGGAGCGCCCGATGCGGTACACGAGCCGCACCTGCAGCGGGATGATGGCGAGCGTCGAGAGCGACTCGGGCAGCAGCTCCAGCGCTGCGTTCAGGATCGAGGCGTCGAGGACCATGCGGTCCATCTGCTCGCGCGGGATATCGCTTGCGCGAGGGAGGCCAGCCGCTGCCTGAGCCGGCGCAGCTTGGCTGGACTCAAGCGGCGGCAATGTGGCCGGTGCCGATGCGGGTGGCGCCGGTGCCGGCGATGGCGCAGTCGGCATGACGTCCGCGCTGGCGGCGATGTCCTCCGCACGCTCGGAAAACGCCGCCGCGCTCGGCCCGGCGATGCCCAGCGCAACGGCGAGTCGCTCGAGGAAAGCGCGCTCCGCGGGGGTCTGCACGCCATCGGCATCGCAGACGCCGACGGCCATCTCGTAGGCGAGCGAACGCGCCTCGGGTGACACTAGCCTTGCCGCAAGGGCTTCTGGCTCGGGTTTCTTCAGAAGCACCTCACGGTACAGCGCGGCGAGATTCAGCCCCCCCTCACTGTCCAGCGCATCTGCTACGTCGCGGATCGCCGCGCGCTCGCGCTCGTCCTTGTTGCCATCGGCAAAGGCCGCCACGAGGGCAATGGCGAGGATCGCCTCCTGCTGGTTCCGGTCGAGTACATCACTCATCTCTTTGGCTCCGTGCTCTGGTGGGGTCGCCCGCGGGCGTTGAGGGTCGCCGGGGTCAGCGGCGCATCAGACGCGGAAGGTAGCACGAGTCGCTGCGCCACACCCTTACACCGCCAGGTACACCGCAGGCTACGGGCTAAGAAACGGGCACCGCCGGAAACCAGTCCGCCCGGAGTCGCTGCCCGTTCACCATTCCATGCCCGGGGAAGGGCGGCGAGGTGCGGCCGGGGCGCTCGACGAAGCGGGCATCGTCGCCCAGGTACCGGACCGAAAACACGCGTCGCCGGGACACACCCATGTTGGCGCGCGCGCCGTGGAGGGTCGAGAAGTGGAATGCGATCGCGTCGCCTGGTTCCATCGGCCATTCGAGGATGCGCATACCTTCAGCTTCCGGATCGGGAACAGGGAGATAGCGCTCGGCGTCGGGGTAAAAGCTCTGCTCCGACACCCAGCGGATCGGCAGCACCGGACGATCCCACAGGTGCGAGCCCGCCACGCAGCGCAGCGTGGCATCGCTCACCGGATCCAGAGGCACCCAGAAACTCAGGTTCTGCCGGCCTTCCACGAAGTAGTACGGGCTGTCCTGATGCCACGGCGTTGTCGCGGAGGTTCCCGGTTCCTTGACCAGCACATGGTCGTGGAACAGTTGCACGGCCTGCGAACTCATCAACGCCGCAGCTACCCGCGCGATACCCGGGTCGGTCACCACTGCAGCGAACTCGGGAATGCGCGTCCAGTTGCAGTAATCGTCAAAGAAACGGCCGGTGTCGCCAGGCTTGAGGTTCTCGGCGGCGTAGGGGCCGGGCTGCGTCATGTTCCTTTCGACTCCTGCTCTCAGCGTGTCGAGGAACGGAAGGAAAAGCCCCTTGATCAGGACGGCACCGTCGCGCGCGTAGTCGGAGATAGCCTGCGGGTGTATCACGGCGGTACCGGCGGAGATCACTCGAGCCCGCTGACGCCGCTCACCCGCACGGAAGGCGAGGGGCGACACACGCAGCGCTGATCGGCTCGCGCCGGGCGGCGCTCACGGCTCATGTGCCACCCGTCAGTCCGATCGCTTGACCGGTTGCATAAGCGGCTGCATCCGAGCAAAGCCAGAGCACTGCTCCCGCGACGTCATCGGGGCGCGCCAGGCGTCCCATCGGCA
>JBILEG010000539.1:0-2586 GCA_044352225.1 Pseudomonadales bacterium
GCCACCTGGGGCCCGAGTTTCCGCTTCGACCTCGCCGGCCCGCGCAGCAGCTTCCAGGAGTGCCTTGTCGATCACCGCTGCCTGCACCTGAGCTCGAAGGCCATGCTGGCCCCGGGCAGCACCGTGCCGCGCCTGCTGATGCGCTTCTCTACCGCCCAGGATTTCCTGATGGGGCCGATCATGGTGGGGGCGCGTTCGATCGGCGCGCTCTACTGCGACCGCGCCCCCAGCGCCACTCCCATCGAGCCCGATGAACTCGAGGCCTTCACGCGGATGATCCAGCACCTCGGCGGCCTGCTGGGCGGGCTGCAGCGCACGAGTTCCTGAACCGACGCGGCGCCACGCCGGCGCCGGTGCAGCACCCGCCGGAGTCCACGTGCGTCACAGCCATCACGAATCGCCGCCGCCCAGCGGTTTCAACTGGAGTGCGGTACGCCTGGTGCTCCCCTGGCTCGGCGAGTTCCGCGGGCGCATCGCGCTCGCGATGCTCTGCCTCGTGCTGGCGAAGGTGGGCTCGATCGGCGCCCCCTACCTGCTGAAGCATGTCGTGGACGGGCTGGAGCCCGCGGGACCTGCCACGCTCGCGATGGGGACTTTGCTCGCGCTGGTGGCGGGCTACGGTCTCGCGCGCTTCCTGAACGTGCTGCTCGGCGAAGTGCGCGACACGCTCTTCGGGCGCGTGACCGAGAGGGCAATGCGGCGGATCGGACTCCGGGTTTTCGAACACCTGCACTCGCTCGATCTGTCCTTCCATCTGGAGCGGCGCACCGGGGGGCTGGCGCGGGACATCGAGCGCGGCACCAACGGCGTGAGCTTCCTGCTGCGGTTTCTCGTGTTCAACATCGTGCCCACGCTTCTCGAGATCGGCGTGGTGGCCGTGTTGCTGGCGTGGCAGTACGGCATCGCCTTCGGCGCCATCACGCTGCTGTCGGTCATCTGCTACGGGCTCTTCTCGGGCTTTGCGACCGAATGGCGGACGGACTTCGTGCGCGAGGCGAACCGCGCGGACTCGGCGAGCAACACCCGCGCGGTCGACAGCCTGCTGAACTACGAAACCGTGAAGTACTTCGGCAACGAGGCATTCGAGGCGGAGCGCTACGACGCCGAGCTCGCGCTCTGGGAGACGGCTCGCCGGCGCAACCGGCTCTCGCTGTTCGCGCTGAATGCCGGGCAGGCGCTGATCGTGGCGCTCGCAATGGGTGCGGCAATGGCGCTGGCGGCCATACGCGTGCGCTCGGGCAACATGAGCGTGGGCGATTTCGTGCTGGTGAACGCCTTCATGATGCAGCTCTTCATGCCGCTCAATTTCCTCGGCATGGTCTACCGGGAAATCAAGGGCTCGCTCGCCTCCATCGAGGAGATGTTCGGGCTGCTCGCGGTGGTGCCGTCGATCCGCGACATTCCCGACGCGCGCCCGCTCACGCCGGGTCCGGGACGCGTGGAGTTTCGCGACCTGCACTTTGCCTATGACCGCGCCCGCCCCATCTTGCAGGGTGTGGACATGGTGATCGAACCGGGCGCCAAGCTTGCCGTGGTGGGCGCGAGCGGCGCAGGCAAGTCCACGCTGGTGAAACTCCTCTACCGCTTCCATGACCCGGACTCGGGCGAGATCAGGCTAGACGGGCAGGATACGCGCGGCCTCACGCTGGCATCGCTCAGAGCGGCCATCGCGATCGTTCCGCAGGACACCGTGCTCTTCAACGACACGCTGCTCGAGAACCTGCGTTACGGCAGGCCGGGCGCCAGCGACGAGGACGTGCGGGACGCGCTCGCTCTCGCGCAGCTCGCGGAGTTCGTCGCACGCCTGCCGGAGGGCTGGCACACCCGCGTGGGGGAGCGCGGGCTGAAGCTCTCGGGGGGCGAGCGCCAGCGCGTGGCCATCGCCCGCGCCATCCTGAAGCGCTCTCCCGTGCTCGTGTTCGACGAGGCCACGTCGTCCCTCGACAGCCTCTCGGAGGCCTCCATCCTCGAGGCCCTGCGCCGTGTGGCACGGGGGCACACCAGCCTCGTGATCGCGCACCGGCTCTCCACCGTGGTGGACGCTGACCGCATTGTGGTGCTCGCGGCAGGGCGTGTGGCCGAACAGGGCACGCACGCCGAATTGCTGGCCGCGGGCGGGGCGTATGCCGCGCTCTGGAACACCCAGCAGCGCGAAGCCACGGACGCCGCCCGTGCAGAGCCGGACCCGGCGCGGTTATCCTAGGCGATCGGCCCCGGGAGCAAGACGTGAAGCCCGAGCAGGACAAGGAACATCTGCGCAACCAGATCGAGGAGCAGGTTCGCGCCTACCTCGAGCACGGCGGCGCCGTGCAGGCGGTTGCCCGGGGCGTGAGCGGGCGCGACGCCACAGAACCCCAGCCCTCGGGTTTCCGCAGCTTCACGCCCCGCCCGCGCGAGGAGCGCACCTACGTGCCGGAAGTGGTGGCCGCCATCGAATCGCGCCGGCGCAAGCCCAAGCCACCCAAGGGCAACCGGAGCGGCAAACCCGACCTCGTGAAACGGGCCGTCTACGACGACTTCGGCGAACCGGTGCGCTGGGAGTGGGTGGAACGCGAAGGCCGCTGAGGCGAGGTCAGCGGGCGCGGT
>JBILEG010000541.1:0-2584 GCA_044352225.1 Pseudomonadales bacterium
CGGCGGGTGTTGCGTGGAGTCCGCAGGGCGGAACACCGTGACGGGCTGGCTGCCCTGCTGGCGCGTCTCGATATGCAGGCCCTCGCGCATCTCCCCGAGGCGCAGCAGCGCAATCAGGATCGCGACTGTGGCAAGCACGGCCACAACGATGCGCCATGCAGCGCCCGCGCGTGAATCGGGACCCGGCAAGGCAGAGAGAGTGTGCGACTGGCTCATCAGCGCATTGTAGCCTCGCCCGCCGTCTCACTAAGATGCGACGAAGAACAACGAGGGGACGCACATGCCGCAGGCACAGGCCATCGTCTTCGAGGCGCCGCGCGAACTCTCCGTGCGCCGCCTTGAACTCAAGCCCTTCGAGCCCGCCGACATCGAGGTGGAGGTGAGCTTCAGCGGCATCAGCACCGGCACCGAGCGCCTGCTCTGGGAGGGCAGCATGCCGCCCTTCCCCGGGCTGGGATATCCGCTGGTGCCCGGTTACGAAACGGTCGGGGTCGTGGTCAAGGCGGGTGATGCCGCCTCGTCCGTGGCCGTGGGCGACTACGTTTTCGTGCCCGGTTCTTACAGCTTCCAAGGCGTGCGCAACATCTTCGGCGGTGCGGGCGCGCGGCTGATCGTGCCGCACGATCGCGTGGTGCCGGTGGCGCCGGAACTCGGTCCGCAGGCGATCCTGCTCGCGCTGGCCGCGACCTGCCACCACGCGCTCGCGCCGGGCGGGGAGGGCGCGCCGCTTGCCGCACCGCAGCTGATCGTGGGGCATGGCGTGATGGGCCGCTTGCTCGCGCGCACAGCAATCGCGCTGGGGCAGCCCGCGCCCACGGTGTGGGAAACGCGGGCCGAGCGCCGCACGGGTGCCACGGGTTATGCGGTGCTCGATCCCGCGGCGGACCCGCGCAGGGACTACGCCTGCGTGCACGACGTGAGCGGTGACAGCAGCATCATCGACACGCTGATCGCGCGCCTCGCGCCGGGCGGCGAAGTGGTGCTTGCGGGTTTTTACAAGGACACGCTCGGTTTTTCTTTCGCGCCTGCCTTCATGCGTGAGGCGCGCATCCGTATCGCCGCGCAGTGGAAGCCCTTCGACCTGCAGTCGGTGGCGGCGCTGACCGCCTCCGGCAGGCTCTCGCTGGAGGGGCTGATTACCCACACGGTGGATCCCTCCCGCGCGCGTGAGGCCTACGAGATCGCCTTCGGTGATCCGCAGTGCCTCAAGATGCTGATCGACTGGCGCGCCTGATGCCCTCGCGCGTACTCGTTCTGGGAGCCACCGGCACTATCGGCCGCGCCACGGTGCGCGCACTCCTCGCGCAGGGCCACGAGGTGGTGTGCCTGATACGCCTGCGCGCTCTTGCCCCGGTGATGACGGGCCGGATGGGGCACACAGAATTTCTGAGTGGCGCAACCGTGCGTGTGGGCGATGCGACCGATCCTGTCTCCCTTGTGCGCGACGGGCTCAAGGGCGAGCACTTCGACGTGCTGGTCTCCTGCCTCGCCTCGCGTACGGGCGAGCCGCACGATGCCTGGGCGGTGGACCACCGCGCCACGGTGTCTGCCATCGAGACCGCGCGCGCGTCCGGCGTGCAGCACGTTGTCTTGCTTTCAGCGATCTGCGTGCAGAAACCCCTGCTCGCCTTCCAGCACGCCAAGCTCGCGGCCGAGCGTGCGCTGATCGACTCGGGCCTTCGTTACTCGATCGTGCGGCCCACGGCGTTTTTCAAGTCGCTGTCGGGGCAGGTCGAGCGTGTGCGCCGGGGCAAGCCCTTCCTGCTGTTCGGTGACGGCCGGCTCACGGCCTGCAAGCCGATCAGCGATGCGGATCTCGGCGCGTTCATCGCGAGCTGTATCACGGACCCTTCATGTCACGACCGCATCCTGCCGATCGGCGGTCCGGGGCCGGCCATGACGCCGCGTGAGCAGGGCGAGGCTCTGTTCCGGCTGCTGGGGCGCGAGCCGCGTTTCCGTCGGGTGCCGGTGAAGCTCATGGACGTCATCGTCGCGGTTCTCACGACGCTGGGGCGTGTCTTTCCGCGGCTCGCCGACACCGCAGAACTCGCGCGCATCGGCCGTTACTACGCCACCGAGTCGATGCTGGTGATGGATCCGGTCTCGGGCCGCTACGACGCCGATGCCACCCCTTCGACGGGCAAGGACACCTTGCTCGACTTCCACGCGGCGCTGTTGCGTGGCGAGGCCTCGTTGGACCGCGGCGATCACGCGGTGTTCTGATTCGCTGCCGACGCGGCAAAGCGTCGCGGGCATGGCCCGCTCCTACAGGGTGTTCATGCCGTAGGAGCGCGCCATGCGCGCGACGTCAGCGCTTGGTGTGGCACAGGTTTGGTCGCGGGCATGGCCCGCTCCTACAGGGCGATGCGCGTGCCGCCTTTCATCACGAAGCGGGGATCTCGCAGCGCGGTGATGTCCTGCGTGGGGTCACCCTTCACTGCAACGAGGTCTGCCAGCAGGCCCGGCGCGATCCGGCCGATACTGAAGGTGGCACGTGCCTCGCCCCGCGGCCCCCAGCGGTAATCGGCATAGACCTTGATCCAGTCCGCGCCCTGCGCCACCTGGTGCCGCACCACGCGTGCGA
>JBILEG010000542.1:0-2581 GCA_044352225.1 Pseudomonadales bacterium
GGGCTTCGGCCGCGGCATGGCCTGGGCCGAGCGCGCGCGCTACATGCTGGACCAGGGCCTGCAGGGCCTGATCCTGGAGTACGACCTGCCCACCACCAACGGCTACGACAGCGACAACCCGCTGGTTGCAGGCGAGGTGGGGCGCGCGGGCATGGCGCTCGACAGCCTGGAGGACATGGTCGAGGCCTTCGACCTGCCCTTCGACAAATTGAAATACCTGATGAGCGTGTGCAACGCGCCGCAGCCCGTGAACCTCGCGATGATCATCGCCGCCCTCGAAGCCCGCGGTGTGGACCCGAAGAACTTCGTGCTGCACATCGTGAACGGCATCCTGATCGAGTACACCTGCGTGGGGCGCTACATCTACCCGCCCGAGCACGGCCTGCGCATCGCCACCGATTGCTTCGAGTGGATCGTGCGCAACCAGCCGCACTGGGCACCGATCTCGATCATCGCCGCGCAGCTGCAGCCGGCGCGCGCGAATCCGGTGCAGGAAATCGCCTTTTCGATCACCATCGCCATGGCCTACATCGACGCCATGCTCGCGCGCGGCTTCGACATCGACACGGTCGCGCCGTACTTCCATTTCGTGATCAATATCGACATGGATTTCTTCGAGGGCATCTGCAAGCTGCGCGCCTTCCGCAAGCTCTGGGCCCGCACGATGAAAGAGCGCTACGGCGCCACCGCGCCCGCGGCCATGAAGCTCCGCGTGATGACCTCGCCCAGCACCACCTCGCTCACGCTGCAGCAGCCGCTCAACAACATCGGCCGCCTTGCCATCATGGCCACGGCCTGCGCGTTGGCAGGAGCCGGTGAGACGATGACCACGCCCCTCCACGACGAGGCGCATGCGCTGCCCTCGGGTGACGCCATCCGCGTGGGTGCGGCCATCCAGCATCTGGTCGCGCACGAGACCGGCGTGGCCGACACCACCGATCCGCTGGCGGGTTCCTACTACGTCGAGTCGCTCACCAAGAAAATCGAGGACGCCGCCCACGAAGAGATCGACCGCGTGCTCGCCATGGGCGGTGCGCGCAAGGCGATCGAACAGGGCTATTTCCAGCGCGAACTGGGGCGCGAGCAATTCCGCCGCCAGCGCGAGATGGAATCCGGCCGGCGCAAGCTCGTGGGCGTGAACCATCTGGTGGCGGACGAGCCCAAGCGCGAACTGGAGATCTGGCGTCTGGCAGACGACATGGAGACCCAGCAGATCGCCAAACTCGCGGCACTGCGCGCGCGCCGTGACCAGGCCGCTGTGGACGCGGCACTCGCCGCCGTACGCGAGGCCGCGCGTTCGGGCACCAATCTGGTCGATCCTTGTCTGGTGGCCGTGAAGGCGCTCGCCACGCACGGAGAAATCTGCAACGCCATGCGCGATGTCTTCGGCGAGCATCATCCGGACAGCCAGACGGCGGGGGTGTGATGCGCCTTTCCTGCCTGCTGGCTTTTGCGCTGCTGCTCGCTGCCTGCGGAGGTGATCCGCCCGCAATCAGCAGTTGCCGCATCGGCGCGGACGCCAAGGTGCTTGCGATCGGGGACTCCATCACGCGCGGCTTCGGCGCCGATGGCCGCGGTTACCCCGAGCAGTTGCAGGATCTGCTGCAGGCATCGGCAGGACGCGCGGGCGTGCAGGTTGTGAACATGGGCGTGGACGGCGAGCGCAGCGACGGCTTGCTCGCGCGCATCGATGCGGCCATCGCTGCGAACGCCCCCGCGGTGGTGCTGATCACCACCGGCGGCAACGATCTGCTGCGTCGTGTCGATGAGGCCTCAGTGCGTTCCAATCTCGGTGCGATCGTCCAACAGGTGCGCATGGCGGGCGCCTGGCCGGTGGTCTTCGCCGTGCCCAGGCCGACGCTCTCCGTTGCGGTGGGCTTCGGCTCGGATCACGAGATCTATCAGGAGTTGGCCGATGGCGGCACGCGCGTGATCCCGGAAGTGGTGGGTGATGTGCTCGCCGACGATGCCCTGCGATCCGACACCATTCACCCCAACGCGAACGGCTATGCGCGGATGGCGCAGGCCGCATTCGATGCCCTGTCGGAGTGCCGTTGACGCGCGCAGCCGTCTTTCACGCAGCCGGCAGCCCCCTGTCGATCGAGAAGGTGCCCGATCCGCATCCCGCTGCCGGTGAGGTGCTGATAGAGGTTGTACGGGCGGGTATCTGCGAGGCCTGTGATGAGCGCGCTCACGCACGCCCGCAGGAGCGGGCCATGCCCGCGACTGTGCCGCGGGAGATACTGCTGTCGCGCGCATGGCGCGCTCCTACATTGGTGCCGTAGCGGGCCATGCCCGCGACTGTGCCGCGGGAGATACGGCTGTCGCGCGCATGGCGCGCTCCTACATGGTTTCCGTAGGAGCGGGCCATGCCCGCGACTGTGCCGCGGGAGATACTGCTGTCGCGCGCATGGCGCGCTCCTACATGGTTCCCGTAGGAGCGGGCCATGCCCGCGACTGTGCCGCGGGAGATATCGCTGTCGCGCGCATGGCGCGCTCCTACATGGTTTCCGTAGGAGCGGGCCATGCCCGCGACTGTGCCGCGGGAGATACTGCTGTCGCGCGCATGGCGCGCTCCTAC
>JBILEG010000544.1:0-2566 GCA_044352225.1 Pseudomonadales bacterium
GAGTCGGTGCCCACGACAACACGGTCAGGGCGGCGGAAGTCATTCACCGCTGCGCCTTCCTTCAGGAACTCCGGGTTGCTGACGACATCGAACTCGATCTGCACGCCCCGGGAGTCGAGTTCGGCGTGGATCGCGGCACGCACCTTGTCGGCAGTGCCCACGGGGACGGTGGATTTGTCGATCACCACCGCGTACTTCTGGAGGTGCTTGCCGATATCACGTGCCACCGCAAGCACATAACGCAGATCAGCGGAGCCGTCCTCGCCGGGCGGTGTGCCCACGGCAATGAAGATGTATTCGGAAGCGGCAACGGCGGCCGCAACATCGCCTGTGAAGGAGAGCAGACCACCCTGAACCGCCTGCTCCACCAGAGGCTTGAGGCCCGGCTCGAAAATGGGGATATCGCCTGCCTGCAAACGCGCGAGCTTGCCTTGGTCGTTATCGACACAGGCAACGTGGTTGCCCATCTCGGCGAAACAGGCGCCCGTCACCAGGCCAACGTATCCGGTGCCGATCACAGCAATGCGCACGGGCGTCCCACCTTAACTGTTGCTCGAAGCGCCGAGTTTAGTTCGATTTCCCTACTCTATGGTGACCACCCGCACACCCGGAACCGAGGATGACGCTGAAGCCCAAACTCTCTAGAATCCGCGCACCCTGCCCTCCCGGAGCATCACCGGTTGAACATACCCGCCGCACGGCGTGAGCCCTCCGCGCAGAATGCCTTCACCCGGGACGAACTCCTTGCCTGCGGCCACGGCCAGATGTTCGGCCCCGGCAATGCGCAGTTGCCGGTGGGAAACATGCTGATGGTCGACCGCATCACCCGCATCAGCACAGATGGCGGCGAGGCCGGCAAGGGCGAGATCATTGCCGAACTCGATATCCGCCCCGACCTCTGGTTCTTCGGCTGCCACTTCATCGGCGATCCCGTGATGCCGGGCTGTCTGGGCCTCGATGCCATGTGGCAACTCGTCGGATTTTTCCTCGGCTGGAAAGGCAACCCGGGGCGCGGGCGCGCGCTGGGCGCGGGCGAGATCGAATTCCGGGGGCAGGTACTGCCCACCGCCAGCAAGGTCGGGTACCACATCCAGTTGAAGCGGGTCATCGAGCGCAAACTCGTGATGGGCATCGCTGACGGCACGGTCTCCGTGGACGGTAAAGTCATCTACACAGCCAAGGATCTGCGGGTGGGGCTCTTCACCAAAGTCGAAGACCTCTGATCGCGGCTTCCTGTCGCGGCGTTCTGTTTGATCGAGCATGAAGGGGGAAACATGAGGCGCGTCGTGGTCACCGGCATGGGCATCGTCTCGTGCTTGGGCAACACCAAAGAGAGCGTGACCGAATCACTCCGCGAGGGCCGCTCGGGCATCCGCTTTGCGCCGGAATATGCAGAGCGCGGTTTTCGCAGCCGCGTTGCAGGCCGGCCAGAGGTTGATTTCGCTGCACTGATCGATCGCAAGCAGCTGCGATTCATGGGTGATGCGGCTGCTTACGCGTACATCTCGATGAAGAACGCTATCGAAGATGCCGGCCTGACCGAGGCGGAGGTCAGCAACGAACGCACGGGCATCATTGCCGGCTCGGGCGGCGCGTCCTCGTCGAACCAGGTGGAAGCCATAGACCTGCTTCGGGAGAAAGGCATCAAGCGCGTCGGCCCGTATCGCGTCACGCAGACGATGGCCAGCACGGTGTCGGCCTGCCTTGCGACACCGTTCCACATCAAGGGCGTCAATTACTCGATCGCCTCTGCCTGTTCCACCAGTGCGCATTGCATCGGCGCGGGGGTCGAGCAGATCCAACTGGGCAAGCAGGACCGCATCTTCGCCGGCGGCGGAGAAGAAGAGCACTGGACCATGACCTGCCTTTTCGACGCGATGGGCGCGCTGTCGTCAAAGCGCAACGAAACGCCCGAATTCGCGTCCCGCGCCTACGACGCGGATCGTGACGGCTTCGTGATTGCCGGTGGCGGCGGCATGCTGGTGCTCGAGGCATTGGACGTGGCACAGGCCCGCGGCGCGAAGATCTACGCGGAAGTCGTGGGTTACGGCGCCACTTCTGATGGCTACGACATGGTGGCGCCTTCGGGCGAAGGCGCCGTACGCTGCATGCGTCAGGCGATGTCGACGGTGCAAGGGCCCATCGATTACATCAACGCGCACGGCACCAGCACGCCGGTGGGTGATATCCAGGAATTGAAAGCCGTCATCGAAGCTTTCGGCGGCGCAGCACCACGTATCAGCTCGACAAAGTCCCTCTCCGGACATTCGCTAGGCGCGGCCGGTGTGCAGGAAGCGATTTACTGCTTGCTGATGATGCAGGGAGATTTCATCACGGCATCCGCAAACATCGAGAATGTCGATGAAGCCGCACAGTCGCTCCCCATTGTCAGGCAGCGAGTGGACAACGCAGGTTTGCAGCGGGTGATGTCGAACAGCTTCGGATTTGGCGGGACCAACGCATCGCTGGTATTGCAGCGCGTCTGACAGACATGACCCGGGGCGACGCGACGCCGCCCCGGGTTCCATGGCTCACTTGATGAGCAGATCGTCCATTTTCTTGCCGG
>JBILEG010000543.1:0-2566 GCA_044352225.1 Pseudomonadales bacterium
GAAGAGCCCCGCACCGGCCGCACCGCAGACGCGCGCGACCACCAGATTGAGAAGGAATTCCAGGGCACCGCCGCCGAGGCGCAGGACGAGCGTCTGCAGCGCGCCACGGGAGAGCTCCCGTGTGCCGGGTTCCCGGGCCAGGGTGTTCACGCAGCACTCCGGGAGCTGTGCGGCAAGCACTCGCGCACGGGTGCCGTGATGTGGCGCACCCGCGCGATCTCGTCGGCATCGAGCACCGAGCGCCAGGTGTCGCGGATGGCGCGGCTGTCGCGATGGAAGTCCTGCACGCGTCCCGCGCGTGCGCCTGCTCGGCTCCCGCCGGTGGCGCGGCGCACGCGCCGCTCGGCCGCCGTGTCGAAGGCGATGCCCGCGTGGGCAAAGACCCGGGCGAAGGTCCCGATTGCGTCCTCACCGATGCTCTCGTGGCGGAGCAGCAGCATCGCCGGATTGCCCTCGGCCATGGCGAGCAGCGCACGGTTCAGGAGACGCCACAGCAGCGCCGCGCGCTCGACCACGGAGCCCGCGGCACAGCTGGCGGCAGCGTCCATGTCTTCAGGCGTCAGGAATCGCGCCACGAAGCGCGGCTGCGCGAGCAGAGACCCGAGCTGCGGTTGCCAGCGCAGCCGCTTGACGCTGGCAACAAAACCCTCGGGTTCACGCAGCATCACCACCGCTTTCATGCCGTAGCGTTGCACCAGGTGCTCGCTCAGCAGGCAGCCTACCGGGTCCTTGATGACGGCGGCGTTGCGGAACACGTTCATGCGCGCGAGGCGCAGATTGAACGGCCCACGCGACCCCACCACACGCTTGATGGCGCGGCGCAGCGGGGTGTCGTTGGGGTAGAAGCCGCTGCGCAGGGGCTCCCGATAGTCGAGCAGGCGCTCGATCGCGGGGCGCAGGGATATCTCGCGCGGTTCGCCCTCTTCCAGATAGAGCCAGGGCTGCTCCACGCCGGCGATGCCGCAGTCGGGGTTGAAGGGCTCGTGGATGTAATCCGTGCGAAGGCCGCCAGCGAGGACCGTGCCCACGAAGGTGGTGCCGCTGCGCGGCGCACCGGTCACGAACACCCAGCGCTCGATGTCAGGATGCATGGGGTCGCGCTCACCGCGATCCGTAGCCGATCACCCCGTAGCCCCGGTAACCGTGGCTGCCCGCGAGTTCGCCCACGCGGTTCAGCACCACGCCTTCGAGCCGCACGCCGGCCGCGCCCAGCTTGCGCACGGAGCGGGCGATTTCCTCGGCGCGGTGATGCGCAGCACCCACCACGAGGTAGGCGGCAGCGGCGAGTTTTCCGAGGGCCATGGCGTCTGGCACCATCAGCACCGCCGGCGCCGTCACCAGCACGACGTCGTGGCTGGCTTCCAGCGTGGCAAGAAACTCGATGAAGGCAGGGCTGCGCAGGCGCTCGTAGGAGCCGGCGTAGCGCTCGCCGCAACTCACCCAGTCGAGCCCCTGCACGGGGCTGCGGCGGATCATGTCGCCCACCGAGGCCGAGCCGGAGAGGTATTCACCGATGCCCGGCTCCTGCGGCGAGCGGAAGTAGGCGTGCAACGTGCCGCGGCGCAGATCGGCGTCCACGATCACCACCGAGCGACCCGCGCGGGCGAGCATCACGCCGAGGTTGGCGGCCAGGAAGGTCTTGCCGGCCGCAGGCGCCGGCCCGCAGATCATCACCACGCCCGCCTGCGGCATGCCCACGGCGAGGACGCCGAGCGCATCGATCGCGGGGTCGGCAGGATCGTGAAGCGCAAGGATGCGTGTCTCGGCGAGATCCTCGCCCTTGCCCGGCTTGTCGAGACGCGCCTGACGGGCCGAAAACGGCACACTCGCCTGCACCGTGAGCCCGCTCGCCTCCTCGACGTCCTCCGGGTTGTCCAGGCCGCGCAGCAATGCGCGCCGGCCGAGAACCACCGCCGCGCCCAGCAGCGGCCCGAGCAACAGGGCAAGCGGCAGCAGAAGCGATGGCCGCGGAAACACGGGCTGCCTGACTTCGATGGCCGGATCCACGATCCAGATGCTTCCTACGCTGCCGGCAGGCGAGACCTCGAAGTTGATGATCGCGGTGTCGACGGTGTTGTGGATGAGGTCGAGCCGTTCGACGTCCTTGGCGAGCCAGGCGAGTTCCTGCTGGGTGGAGGGGATCTGGCGCAGGCGTGCGGCGAGTGAATCGCGCTCCGCACGTACCGCAGCGATCGCCTCTTCGAGTTGGCGGATGGCGGTACTGCGGGGCCCGAAGGACTGTCGCGCCTTGCCGAGCTCGGCTTGCAGGTCGATCTCCTTCATCTGCAAAGTGACGGCACTTTGCAGAAGCTGTGCGGTTTCGACCCCCAGATCCGGAGAGCCGGCGCTGCCGGACTGGAACGCCGAGAGTTTCTTGCGCGCCTCGACGAGTTGCTTCTCGAGGGGAGCGATCTTCTTGCGCAGCACCGAAACCGCGCGGGCGGCCTCGGCGGCGGATTTCTCGCGGTCCTTGAAGACATAGGCATCCATCAGGGTGTTCACGACGTCCGCGGCCTCGCGCGGCGTCGCGGCGGTGAAACTCACGCGCACCACACCGGAACCGGTG
>JBILEG010000545.1:0-2560 GCA_044352225.1 Pseudomonadales bacterium
CGAGCTGATCCATGCGCTCGGCCTGCCCTGCGATCCATTGCTGCTCCGCTGCGCGATGCGCGTCCAGATGCGTGCGGGACTGTTCCAGCAGGTGTTGGATCGATTGCGCCACGCGTTCGGACTGTTGCCCGCCTCGCTCTGTGAGCTCCTGCGCGGACTGCTGCAGCACATCGCAGAGAGCGCGCTGCCCCGCCATGCCAGCAGCAGCGAGTTCTTCCCAGCGGGACTGGATACCGTGCACGGCGGTATCGAGCGCCTTCACCCATCCGGCGCGCGCCCGCTCCTCGGCCTCGAGATGTGCGGCACGCGATGAGGCCTCGACCTCGGCTACCGCCGCAAGCAAGGAGCTGCCGCGTTGCTCGAAGCGCTCGGACGCAGCGGCAAGAGACGATTCCACCGTGCCCGCCACACGCTCGTGGCTCTGCGCGGCCTCTGCGCGCAGGGACGCCATGGCGGACTCCACGACCGGCAGCGTGGCTGCGGCTGCGGCACTCGCGGCCTGAGCCAGCCCCGAGGCGAGGGACTGCTGCACCGATTGCGCGAGTTCGCGATAGGCCGTGATCGCCTCGGCGTGGAACTGCTTCTGCTGAGCTTCCAGCTGCGCCACGGACTCGCGGTGGCGATTTCCGATCTGCGCGAGCATCTCCTGCATCTGCGTTGCGATGGCCGGGAGCGCATCGGCCTGGGCCTGCAGCGCACTGAAGGTCTGCTCGCGGCGGTGTGCCACCGAGAGCGTGCGGAAAACACGCGCCAGCTGCCGCTCGAACAACTGCATCACAGAGACACGCTCGCGCCGGCTGATAGCCGACATCAGCCCCAGCATCGCGGAACTCGCCACGCCGGCCACCGAGGTACCGAAGGAAAAGGCCAGCCCCTTGATGGGCCCCGCGAGCGCCTGACGGATCGCCTGCAGATCCGCGGAGCCTTCGAGCGCGAGCACCGCGCCCTTGAAGGTGAGCACCACCCCGAGGAAGGTGCCGAGCATCCCGAGCATCACCAGCAAACCGGCGAGATAGGGGGCAAGCAACAGCCCCGGCAGCGCCACGCGCTCGCCGTCGATCCGCAGACGCACCGCGTCACGCAGCTTGGCCGGTACGGCGGACAACCAGTCCTCCAGCACAGGCGGCGCATCGCCGAGTGATCCGAGCGCTGCCGCGAACCCCTCGGTTTCGCGCCGGAACCGGAAGATCTCCAGCGCGCCGCAGAGATACACCGCACCGATCAGCACGGTGAGCGAGAGAGCCACGACGCTGGTCTGCGCGAAACCCGCGCCGACCCAGAACACCGCCACGGCGCCCAGCGCAAACACCAGAGCCACGGCAAGCGTCGAAAGGGAGGACGATCTCATGAGCTCAACTTCGTGTCTTGATGAAGGGCGTCGATCATGCCGAGCACGGGCTGCAGGCGCGTCTCGAGTTCGGCGAGCAGGGCCTCCTGCACATCGCGCCGGAAGGTGTCGAACCAGGCGAGCGGCAGCGGAACGGCCCCCGTCTCGTCGGGCTCTTGCCGGTGGAGGCGCTCGAAGCGTTCCTTGAGAAACAACGGGACCTGCGCGAGGAGTTTCTGCTCCCGCGCCCCGAACAGCTGTTGCACGCTCCCGTCGAGCAAGGCGAGGCGCGCGAGTTCAGGCGAGGCCTCGGCCAGCGCCTGCCGGGCCCGCCCGCGCAGGCTGTCGATGGAGGCCTGCATGCGACGCTGATGCCCCAGATAGCGGCGGTGATACGCGGGAAAGCCCGCTTCAGGGCCCAGCGCGGGATCGGCCTGTTCCGCAGCAATGGCAGCCTGCAGCGCCGCGCGCAGGCGTCGGCATTCAAGCCCGAGGGCATCGGCATCAGCGCCCGAGCGCTCCGCGCCGTCCGGGGCGTGCTCCCCGGACACCACCAGTTGCTGCGCCGCCTGCAAACGCAACGCATCGTGCATACCGAGCCATTGCCCCAGCCGCTCGGCCACGTCCTGACGCGGGGCCTCTGCCTCGGCCCCGGTCCAGTGGTCGAGCAATCTCTGCAGCCGTGACGTAGCGGCGTTCCTCAGCAAAAAAACCTGCCTGCGCCCCCAGCGGGGACGTCCGATGCCTGAATGCGGAATGGGCCGGAGCGGGAGTGCCTTCTTCCGGCCGGCGCGGATTATAGGGCTCTGAGGGGCGCGAATCTCCCACCCTGCGAGGGCGGGCGCTGCCGGACCGCACGCGGGCGGCCCGGCATGGGCGGGTAGAGAGCGATCAGGCGGGCTCGAAATCGGCCTTGGAGACACCGCACTCGGGGCAGTACCAGTTCTCCGGTACGTCCTCCCAGCGGGTGCCGGGTGCGATGCCGTCCTCAGGCATCCCCGCAGCCTCGTCATAGACGAAGTCGCATACCACGCATTTCCAGGTCTTCATATTGCTTCTCCTCGATGTCGGTTCGTGATGATCAGGCGGCAACGCGAGCGAGCGCGCTGCGATATCTGCCGGCATGCCGCTCTTCGACGGTGGCGAGTGCAGCAAAACGTTTCGCGGCCTTGCCGAGCACCTCGCGGAAGCGCTCGGCGTGCTCGCGCGACTCGGCGATCTGCCCGTCGATCT
>JBILEG010000383.1:0-3853 GCA_044352225.1 Pseudomonadales bacterium
GGCTGAGTGCCCGGCGGGCAATTCGCAGAGGTACCTCCGCAGCCGCTGCACAGGACCCCGTCCACTGAGCAATACGCCCAATAGTCACAACTCTTGTCGTTACCCCAGTCATCCCCCGACGAGGCGATTTCCGCTGCCTGCGCTTGCGTGTATCGCAACACTGGCAGCAGAGGCACCAGCATCCCTCCCACCATCAGCATGCCCAACCGCCCAAGGAAGCCACGCCGTGACGTTCTGTCGGCAATAACGCCGGTTGATTTCTCAAAGGCGCTGTCAAACCATCCACGCTTATCCATGGTCCTGTACCTGGCTGTTGACTGATCGATCGAACTGCTG
The DNA here is from genome assembly GCA_044352225.1 of Pseudomonadales bacterium. Classification (GTDB taxonomy): domain Bacteria; phylum Pseudomonadota; class Gammaproteobacteria; order Pseudomonadales; family UBA5518; genus UBA5518. The sequence goes on from JBILEG010000383.1 coordinate 337, forward strand.
CGAAGAATTACCGCGCATTCGTCTTCAATTCGTAATAATCCTGGATGGATGCGATTTTTGATCGCTGGGCCTCCAGCAGACTTTCCAGATGCTCCCGCGAATTGACCAGCCCCTGGCTGGCAATCACTCCAGCCTCGTCCAGGAGCACGGCATAGGGCAATTTGCCAATCTGGAAGCGCATACCCAACTCGGTCGACAGAATGTATGGAAGACCCTCTATGCCGTGTCGCTTGCGATAGGCCTCATGACCTTCGACAGCCGAATCACTAGCGAATACCAGCTCGATTGACTTGCCCTCTGCGGCGACAAGACTCTTGTATACCGGCATCAGCCGCGAGCACACCGGACAATCCGGAGCGACGAAAGCGATAAGCGTGGATTTGCCTGAGGGATTCAGGCCGCCGACAGTCTTGCGCCCCCCCTCGATCGTTTGAACTGAAAACGGTTGCACAAGGTCACCGACCTTTGCGGCAGCGCTTGTCATCAGAGCTCCTGCCGGCCCGATCCGGCGATGCAGCACACCGACTTGTCGAGCCAACCCGAGCAGCAGGAGGCCCAACAAAATTATCGCTATCCATTGCGCTACCAGCAGAACGGCAACAGCGCTACTCATCGAGGAATCTCCCGATTTCTGGAGTGGTTCAGGATCAACTGGTCGGCGGCCAGATAGAAAACATAGGCGAGGAATGCGATCGCGGTCGCGTTCAAGGCTTCAAAGAGGCCGAACGTAACGGCATGTACCGGGAACACGAGCAGGCATAAGGACATGCCGGCAAATACGATATTGCGAAGCACCAGCAAGAGACTTACCGGCGCACTTCCCTCGCCCCAGGAACAGCCGCAGTCCAGCACGGCATGGCCACGCTGCAGGGAAATCGCCATTCCCAGCCCGTAGACCAGCAGCAACGCCGCAGCCAGCAACCCTGCGAATGCGGCCGTAGCGGGATTCAGCAGAGCCATCGAGACGGCGATAACTATGCTCGCCTCCCACGCGATGACGCCCATCGCCAGCAGCAACTGCAGCCGCCTGCCAAACCAGTGCACTCCATTGAAATATGAGCGCAGCACGCCCGTGAAGCGTGGCAGGTCACGTAGCTTGTTCACGAGCGAGAGCCCGAACAGCCCAGCCAGAAACATAAGTCCGCCCGCCTGCAGGATATGGCTGATCATGTGCTATCGCGGCTCGACCGGCTGCAGGATCGTCGGCATCCCGTGAAACCCCGTATGCAACGTGCGCACCACCGCACCGCTCCGCACATCAATGACCAGGACGTCTTGATAGAACCCGCTCGAGGCATACAGAAAGGGAGATTTATCTTGGCTCACGGCAATTGATGACATCGGCTTCGGCAACGCGACTTGCCGGATTCTCTCGCCGGTTCTCGCATCGAACTCCCAGATCTCGCTGCCGTTTTTGCGGTGGTAATCAGTCCCCCCCCCTTTCGGAGTCAGGTCCTGCTCACCAACGAGAACATAGAGTCGATTTTCGGCACTGTGTATGGCAAGGTTCTGGAACACCTCCGCAGGCACCCAGCCCTTGTCGGGGGTAGATCGTTCAGCCACCTTCCACCGCACTTTGTGCACCAGCTCCTCTCCGCCGACATCTATCGTGTGCACCTGCCCGAGATAGCTCACGAGGTACCAGGTATCGCCCGACCGGACAGCCGTACCGTGCAATGGATCGGCGACTGGATCGAATAACCCCTGGTAGCGCTTCCTGCGGATCTCCTGACCCGCATTATCGATCTCGATGCTGAGCGCCGAACCGTCCCCGCAGAGCGCGAAGAAACGGCGGGGACCCGCTGCAAACACGTACGCGCAACCTGCCGTTTCGATTTCACCGATGTACCTCTTCGACCTCAGATCGACCACGCCCACGCTCGATGCGGGCGTGAAGAAAGTCAGGAACAGGAAGGATTCGTCGTCGGACAGATTACTGTGGTTGGTATTGGGCAGGCCGCGCCCCGCCTTGGGCGGCAGCACTATCTCTCCCTCCACGTGCAGCGTCGATCTGTTTACGTATTCAAGAACATCGGTACGCTCCCCGTGGTATCCACGGGACATGTATAACGCATTGCTGTAGATGTGCTCGCCACCAACCGGCAAGTCGAGCTTCACACCCTCCCAGCCGGTTTCAACCGCTCCGAGCATATTCCCGGAATCAGCGTCGAAGAGTAACGCCCTGGAATAGACCGCGCCCGCCCAGTCGTTGACCCAGATGCGATGCTCGCCCGCTTTCTGATCCGGCAGGACGACATTCACCAACGGACCATCAAAGACCACTTCTCTCGCAGAGGTTGACGGCGGCGATGCATCCGGCTTCGAACTGGCATTGCATGCGAAAAGTACAAGCAGACAGGCGGCCAGGCCCGCGTTTCTTGAGCCCCTTTCACTTCGCATCATGGTCAATACCTTCTGTTTAAATCTGGCTATGGTCGGCCCTGGCTCCTCGGAACGCGTCGCAAGTCACGATCCGCGAGCGCGCATGGGGGATGTTCGTTGACACCATCAGAATGCTGTACCCGAATTCGGCAATTGCTCCCCGATCGGCCTTGCCGGCCGACAGAACCTCCGGACCCGGAAAAGGGCGAGTCAACATCAGCTCTCGGTGTGTCGAGCCAGTCGATCGGGTCTCTGCCCGCGAAGTGCCCCCAGTGTCCATCAGGGCTGATAAGACCGACCAGCTCCTGCGAACGCCGCGGCATTGAGCTGATACGGTCCTTCGACAGCGCAAGAGGGATAAGGCCCCCGCCCGACCGAATCCAACCGTCCGGGGTGGCTGGCGCCCGGCGTCAGGACGGGTATCCTGCCTGCGAATCGTCCGGATCCTCGGCCCTATCGCAGCTGCCGTGCCCCCCCGATTCACGCGCTGCGCGCTTGCTCTTCCCCTCTCCCGGCCCATGCCCGAGGACGTCAGCTCGGCGCGCCAGCGGTGGTTCGGTGCATGTACACCCGAATCCGGCAATTCGCCTATCTGTGCACCCATGGCTCGGGCAGTGGCCAGACGGTGATGCGCGCGGGCGCTTACAGAACCAGCTATTGCCGATATCGGGTATTAGCTTTGTTGGATTGGGTTACCGTCATCGCCTGATGCACTGCCGACCGCTCCAAGCGGTACGGGATTCAACCGCATAAGTGAAGGCGGAGAGCCGTGCTCCCTGAAAAATGAAGGCGAGGAAGGTATGGCTAAACAGGATTTGGATCGTCTTGACGCAGAAGGTTTCGTGATTCTCCGCAACCCACTCGGGGACGAACTGTTCAACAAGATAAGGGAAACCGTTTTACGCGCTGAGAGAGAGAACAACACTCAACCAGGGGTCGGTGAGTTCGACGGCATCCGCACCCTGCGCACGATGGGAATGATGGCTCAAGACAGGATTTTTGAAGAACTTGTCCTGCATCCCGCCGTTCTCGAGATCATGGAGTCGAAGCTGGGCACGGACTGTCAACTTGGGTCGGTGAACAATTTCACGATCTTGCCCGGGGAGACGATCCAGCCCATGCACAGCGACCATTC
>JBILEG010000242.1:0-5657 GCA_044352225.1 Pseudomonadales bacterium
GACGAACCTTATCCCCGGGTACGTCTTGGGATTGGCGATCACGGATTTCACCGAGGCTAATGGCGCAACACGGGTGGTCCCGGGGAGTCACAAATGGGAACCGCTGGACCTCTCGAACCATAAGGACTCGGGTACTCACATCGAATATGGCGATCGTGTCGGCCAAGTGGTCGCCGCCGAAATGAAGGCTGGAGATATCCTGATCTTTGACTCGAGGCTCTGGCATGGGGGGGGTGCGAACCGCACTGCCGACCAGCGCAGAACCTGCCTGTTCTTCGCGTTCTGGGCAGGGTGGTTGCGTACCGATGAGAACAACCTGCTGCTGCTGTCGAAAGACCGCATCAGGTCCATGCCGAGACGGCTCCAGGAGTTGGTCGGCCTCGGCAGGTTCGACGGACACTGGGGGCATTTCGCAGGAAGGGATCCGATGGACTGGCTAGGTCTCCCCTGAACTGAATCCCCAAGTGATGCGTCCCGGCCCCAGGCGACTCTGCCCGGCCGACCCGGTGACACATCGGCATACCGTGGAATCGCAAGGTTGAACACGCACCAAGGTGACGGAATAGAAGCGAGGCATATGTGGTTCCTCGCCTTTCTGACGCTGCTGAACGTCATGAACTTCGTCGATCGGCAGCTTCTCGCGGGTTTTTCCAGTTTCATCGTGCCGGAGCTTGGCCTTAGCAACACACAGTTTGGCCTGCTCACGGGCCTCTTCTTCGTGGTTTTCTATTCGTTGATGGGCCTGCTCCTCGGTTCCCTCGCCGATCGGGTGAATCGCACGCGCCTGATTGCGGCTGGACTGGCGCTCTGGAGTCTGCTCACGTCAGTTTCGGGAGCAGCGCAGGGTTTCTGGTCCCTTGCAGTGCCGCGCATGTTGGTCGGAGTGGGCGAATCGATCATGACACCCACTGCCATGTCGCTTCTCGCTGATCGATTTCCCCCTGCCCGACTTGGCTTTGCTGCAGGCTTTTACTACATGGGGGTGCCAATCGGTGCGGGCCTGAGCCTGCTTATCGCGGGATACCTGGGGCCAGCACTCGGTTGGCGGAATTGCTTCTACTTGCTCGGCATGCTTGGACTGATGCTCGCCTTTGCCATGCTGTTCGTGCGCGAAACGCCACGCAGACATCTGCAAGGATCCGTCAACCCGCAGGCGACACCCGGGTTTCGCGCGATCGTGCAGACCTTGTCCTTCGTCCTGCGAAACTGCCCTGCGCTTGGGCTTACTGTTGCCGGCGGGGTGGGCGTGCACTTCTTCATTGGTGCCGGGATATTTGACCAGCTGTGGCTCGTCCATGAGCGGGGTTTTGAACGGGCTGAGATCGCGCGAATTTCGGGATGGACAGGGATAACGGCGGGTGTCCTCGGAACGATTTTCGGGGGAGTAGGAAGTGATTGGTTCATGCGCCGCACCGGCAAGGGGCGCCCGATGTTCCTGTTCTGGGTTTTGCTGATTCTGGCGCCCGTCAATGTCGCCTACAGGCTGGTAGAACCAGATAGCGTATGGCTCTGGATCGGACTCTTCGCAGGTTTCTTCCAGATCGGCGCGTTCTACGGACCCACGTTTTCGACCGTGCAGGAGCTGGTGCCACCGCAAATCCGGGGGACCGCCGTGGGCTTCTACCTGCTGATGCTCAATTTCATCGGACTGGGCGTAGGGATTTCGCTTGGCGGTGTGGTCATTGATCTCTACAAAGCGGCCGGGATAGGTGAGCCCTATACCCGGGGTCTGCTCAGTTTTACGTTTCTTTCGTTTGCCTCGATCCCGCTGTTCCTCATGGCAGGACGGCGCTTCAGCAAGGACCAGAAACGTATCGCTGAATTGCTCGCCGTTCGCGCCTGACGCCAGCCCCACAGGAGTGCACATCACCGGAGCAGGGCCAAAGCCTCTGAAATGCCCAAGCTGAGCGCGGCCCCGACACACGCCAAGGCCGCTCACGAACGGCTCAGATGAACTGATACTTGTATCCCATCGCGCCGAGCTCGCGCTAACTTCGCGATGGTCGCGTCGTCGAGGTGTTTCTTCCAGAGGTGTTTCTTCCAGTTGAAGGACGGCGAGCAGTTGTAGAACCCTTCCCCGGTGAGCGAGCCGATGACGAAGGGCTTGTCGTTCACCACCAGAGCGCAGCGACGAAGAGCACCACGAAGCCGGCGGCGAGGCCGGCCAGCATCGGCCGTCGAGCGGCGGTGTCAGCGTACCGGGGCGGGATAAACGGCCTTCCAGTCGTCCTTCATGCTGAGGATCAGCCAACCCCGCTGCGGACCCTCATCAAGGCCGCGGCGCAGCTTGCCGATATGCGAGTCCCGATCATACGCGAACTCGCGGGCTGCATCGTCGTGATGGACGATCGCCGCCAAGCGCGGACCCGTACCCGCGGTCGTCCACTCCAGCATCTCGAAATCGCCGTCCGAGTTACCGAAGGCCATGACCGGCCGTCGACCAATGAATTTGTTGATGGCGAGCGGCTTGCCGGCCTTGTCGTCGATGAAATCGAGCTTCGGCTCGCGCACGATCACCGGCTTACCGTCGCGCAGCTCGTACTTCGTGGCGATCGTCGAGCCGATCACCTGCTCGGGCGGCACACCGTACACTTCCTCGGCGAACACGCGCATGAACTCGATGCCGCCGCCGGAGACGATATAGGTCTTGAAGCCGTTGGCACGCAGGTAGGCGAGCAGTTCCAACATCGGCTGGTAGACGAGCTCGGTGTAGGGTCGCTTGAGCGTCTGGTGACGCGCCGTCTTCACCCACTGCCGTACGCTGGCTGCGAACTCCTCGGTGGTGCTGCCGGCATGGGTGGCCATGACGAGCTCCATCAGCCCACGCTCACCGGTGGCAGCGACCGCCTTGATGTCACCCTCGAGCACGCCCTGGAACGGCTGCGTGGTCTTCCATTCCGGATGCTTCGGTGCGAGCGCCTTGACCCGATCCATGGCGAAGGCGAGCTGGAAATACGCCGGCTGCTCGGACCACAGACAACCGTCGTTGTCGAACACCGCGATGCGCTCGGCCGGCGCGACATAGCTCCGGCTGCGCGGGTCGCTGACCTCGCGCACGAACGACACGATGCGCGCCTTGGCGGCGCCCTCGTTCCAGGACGCGAGCGGCTCGGCAGCGGCCGTCGGCACGGCGGCGGCGCCAAGGGTGAACAGCGCCAGAGCGACGCCGAACAGGGTGCGACGGTCGACGGTAGGCATCATCAAAGCCATATGTTCGCTCCATTTTCGACCCCTAGGACGTCGTCCCGCAGGGGAGGCTCAACAAAACGCTGCTTCCAAGTGATAGTAGGATAAACCCTCTGTCCCACCGACGCCAACCACCTTCCGGTGCGGCAGAGATCCGGTCCGCGTCAGGTGTCCAGCCCGCTGTTTGCCCGAGGCCGCGGCTTCGTAGCGGCCGAACTCCTGCTCGACGTATGCGGGCAACGCCTTGCCCTGCTCGGCCGCTCTCAAACGCCTCAGTGGCTGGACACCACCGTGAACTGCTCTTCTTCGGTAGAGCCGGTGAGTGCGGTGACGGAGGAGTTGCCACCCTGGATGCAGGTGGTGACCTGGTCGAAGTAACCAGTGCCCACTTCCTGCTGGTGGCTCACGAAGCTGTAACCGCGGCTGGCGGCAGCGAATTCCTTTTCCTGCAGCTCGACGTAGGAGGTCATGCCGTTGCGGGCATAGCCGTGGGCCAGTTCGAACATGTTTTACCACATGCTGTGAATGCCGGCCAAATTGATGAACTGATACTTGTATCCCATCGCGCCGAGCTCGCGCTGGAACTTCGCGATGGTCGCGTCGTCGAGATGTTTCTTCCAGTTGGTCCGGGAGGGGCTTTGTTCTTCCTGTGCTTGGTATTCGGTGCGCAATTCGCAGGGCGATGAGACGGTTCTGGTGCAAGCTTAGAAAAGGTTTTGCGGCCACTTCACTCTGAACCCATCGCTACTTCGCGCAACACCTTTACCACGCAGGTGTTGAGGCTGAGGGGCTCAACCTCACGTCTTCTGCCGTCAGGGCAGACGCTCAAGGCAGCTGCGTGAAGCGCGCCGTGGCCAGTACGACGTACGATTCATCGTGCATCAGGCGCAGTTCGTATTCACCCGGCGCGAGGGGTTCGCCGCCGGGGCCGGGCATGAAAACCGCCTCACCCGCGAAGGCAGCTTCGGTGTAGACGAAACCGAGATAGCTCGAAATATCCGTCTCTCCCGCGCGGTAAACGCCAATCCAGTCGCGCAGGTCGCCGGGCGTGTCACGCCAGCGCACCTGGACTGGCTCGCCTTGCTTCACGGTTGTCGTTATCGCCTCGACTTTTGGCCGCGCGCCGGACTTCGCAACAGTGAATGCGGAACGCCTGAGCACGGAGCCGTCCTCACCGACGAGCAGCGCGTCGTAATCACCCGGGGGAAAGCCGGCCATCGAAACCGGAATCATGCGCTGCCAGTCATGCTGCATGTCGCGCACACCGGTTAAAGCGTCCGCCGGTGTGCCGCCACGGCGGACGATGAGTGCCGTCCACGACGGGCCCGCCGAATCCCAGGTGCGTACCAGCACGGTGGAGCCTTCCGGCACGCGTCGTGGCGTGGCGACGATGAGCGCCGACGCATCAACCGGCACCACCCGGAACGTCGAGACCACTGCACGGTGGTCGGAAGGCCAGGGAAAGACAGCAATGTCCGTGACGTCGCCTTCGATCTCGCCAACGACCTGGGACGCAAGCGTCTCGCTCGGCCCCGCGGCAAACACGTAGTCGATGCGGATGCGCGTGCGGTCAGGCATTGTCACCGAGTGCGGCGCGCCTGGCGTGAAGGTGTAGCCGGGGCGGACGGCGGCGTCCGGGTGCGCCTCGCGGTAACTGTCGCGCAATCCGGCAGCGGCCAGCAATTGGGTGACCGCCTGTCCGGCCGCGCTGTCTGTTACCTGGTCGAGGTGCGAAAGCGTATTGAAATCACCTGTCAGGAATACAGGCGTGCCTGCGGCTCCGAGTTGGCCAAGCACCGCAAGAGGTTCGGCCTCCGCGAGGCGAATGGAATCTTCATCAGAACCGCTGGACAAGTGGACATTCGAAACAGCAACCACCTTGCCGGGTCGCACCATGACCCATGCGTGCAGTGCGTCCTGATCGAGTGCGGTCGTCGAGTAAGGCGAGGCGCCTGTCGCGGTGCGGATGCCCGAGCCCGAATCGAAAATCGGCCAGCGTGACAGCAGGCGGCGACGCTCGTCTACGTACGGCATGCCCGCCACTTCAGCGATGCGCGAAAGGTTGCGATCGGCTTCCTGCACGCCGACGATATCCGGGTCGGCCGCCCGGATCGCCTCGCCGATCTTTTCCAGGCTGACCTGCTCTGCGCCATACCAGACGTTGAAGGTCATGACCCGCAAGGTCACTGTCTCGGCCGGGTCCGCAGCGGCCGCGATCCCGCCAAGGGGCGCGAACGCGAGCCAGGCGTATACGGCGAAACTGGTCCACGCGATGCGCTGCGTCTTTCTCATTTTATTGCTCCCTGGTGTGCCATCCGGAGGAAGGAAGAACAAAGCCCCTCCCGGACCGAAGCCGCCGCTACCAGCCCCTGTCCCGCCGCACCTCACCTGCGCGCAGCACAGCTCCCTGCCGATCCCTGATCGCAGCCTCGCCTCCCTCTGCTCACGGTTCGCGCGCCTTCCAGGCGCAC
>JBILEG010000547.1:0-2555 GCA_044352225.1 Pseudomonadales bacterium
GGCGAGACCGTTACGGACTTCATGTAAACCACTCACGATATCGATCGATTCAGCGTAATACTCCTGGATGATCGATGTCAAAATGGTGGCCAAGTCGACCCTGTCGCGGGCGAGGCGCTCAGCGATCGCGCGTCCGATCCCCTGCCCTGCGCCCGAGACGAACGCAACACGCCCCTCGATCCCGGCGAGCCGCCTCACAGGCCCGCCCCTCCGTTGGGCGAGACGACCTGGCAACCTCAAGCCGGGCGATCGCGGCTGCGACTGCGGCGCCGTCGCGCACATCGGTGATCGCACAGGCGTCAGCGGCATGTGCAGGCACGAGGTCGATCAGCCGAACATCGCCTCCTCCATCCCCATGACCGTCGCGGCCGGCGTCATGGCGACCGCCGAGTGCATGGCCGCGCGCGGCAGGATCTGCTCGCCGTAGAAACGCGCCGTCACGAGCTTCGACTGCAGGAAGGCAGCGTTGCCCTCGCCTGCAGCAAGCTTGCGGTGTGCAGCCAGCGCCGCCACACCCATCTGCCAGCCACCGGCGACCACGCCTGCGAGCATCATGAAGTGATAGGCCGAAGCATTGGCCGTGCGGCCTTCGGTGTCGGCGTTGTTGCGCACCCAGGCGCCGGCACGGGCGAGCGCGTCGATGCCGGCACCCAGCGCCGTACCCAGCGCCGCCTCGGCGCTTGCCGGGAGCGCATCGGCCACGCCGCGCATCTCGTCGATCAGTTCCGCCATGGCCTCGCCGCCGTCGCGCAGGAATTTGCGGCCGATGAGGTCGATGGCCTGGATGCCGTTGGTGCCTTCATAGATCGGCAGGATGCGCGCGTCACGCATGTACTGCGCGGCGCCGGTTTCCTCGACGAAGCCCATGCCGCCGTGCACCTGCACGCCGATCGAGGTGATCTCCATGGAGTTCTCGGTGCACCAGCCCTTCACGATGGGCGTGAGCAGTGCGAGGCGCGCCTCGTGGAAGGCGTTTCCGCCCTCGTCGGTGGCGTTGTGCGCGCGATCGTGGCTCGCCATCGCAAGGTAGGTGAGCGCGCGGCCCGCCTCTGTGAGCGCCTTCATGGTGAGCAGCATGCGCCGCACATCGGGGTGGTTGATGATCGTGACGCGCGCGGGCGAGCCGCCCGCCGAGCCCTGCACGCGGTCGCGCGCATAGTGCGCGGCGTGCTGCAGTGAGCGCTCCGACACCGCCACGCCCTGCAGGCCCACCGAGAGCCGTGCGTGGTTCATCATCGTGAACATGCAGGCGAGGCCGTTGTTCTCGCGGCCCACCAGCCAGCCACGCGCACCGCCGTTCTCGCCGAAGCTCATCACGCAGGTCGGGCTCGCGTTGATGCCGAGTTTGTGCTCGACCGACACGGGGAAGAGGTCGTTCCTCGCACCGATGCTGCCGTCGTCGTTCACCAGGTACTTGGGCACCAGGAAGAGCGAGATGCCCTTCACGCCGGGTGGTGCGTCGGGCAGGCGCGCGAGCACCAGATGGATGACATTCTCCGTCATCGCGTGATCGCCCCAGGTGATGTAGATCTTGGTACCGAAGACGCGGTAGGCATCGCCGTCGCGCTCGGCGCGCGCAGACACCACCGAAAGATCCGAACCCGCCTGCGGCTCGGTCAAGTTCATGGTGCCGGTCCACTCACCGGAGACGAGCTTCGGCAGGTAGCACTGCTTCAGATCGTCGCTCGCGTGGGCGAGGATCGCGTCGATGGCGCCCTGCGTGAGCAGCGGGCAGAGGCTCAAGGCGAGGTTCGCCGACTGCACCATCTCCTGCACCGCGGTGGCGAGCGTGACGGGCAATCCCTGACCGCCGTAATCCGCCGGAAAGGGCACGCTGTTCCAGCCGCCGTCGACGTACTGCCAGTAGGCCTCCTTGAAGCCGTCGGCCTGCACCACCTGGCGATTCTCGACACGCGAACCCTGGCGGTCGCCTGGCCAGTTGAGCGGCCCCATCGATTCAGCCGTGAGTGCGGCTGCGCCCTCGAGGATGGCCTGCACCAGATCCGGCGTGGCCTCGTCGAAACCCAGTTGCGCGAGTTCGCCCATACGGGCGTGCTCTTCCAGCACGAAGGCGATCTCGGTGACGGGGGGGCGGTAGTCGCTCATCTCGCTGCTCCTTGGTAAGACGCGGAATCCTGGAAAATCGGGCTCAGGCGCCCGGAAAACGGTAGTCGCGCATGCGCTCGCGCAGGTCTTTCTTGCTCAGCTTGCCGGTGGCGGTATGCGGCAGTTCATCGACGAAGACGACGTCGTCGGGGACCCACCACTTCGCGACTTTTCCGTCGAAGAAGGCGATCAGTTCATCACGGGAAACTTCCACGCCCGGTTTGCGTACTACGCAGAGCAGCGGGCGCTCGGCCCACTTGGGGTGCGCGGCGCCGATCACCGCGGCCTCGGCTACGCCAGGGTGCGCCATCGCGGTGTTCTCAAGGTCGATGGAACTGATCCACTCGCCGCCGGACTTGATCACGTCCTTCGTCCGGTCGGTGATGGCCACGAAACCGCGTGCGTCGATGGTGGCAACGTCGCCCGTCTCGAACCAGCCGTCCTCGGCG
>JBILEG010000546.1:0-2555 GCA_044352225.1 Pseudomonadales bacterium
AAGTTGCTCTCTGAAATCGGGCGGAAAAATCCGCTCCTGCAGGAACCGCTGAGTGTCGCTATTTCATGCAGACGGTAGCCGTCTGCAGGCCAGCCTATCGAGGCCAGCAGCGCGGTGTCGGCGTGCTCGTCGTAGCCCTCTTCGACCGCGAGTTGCTGCAGTTTGTGGCCGAGGTGGTATCCGGGCACGGCGACCGCGGCGTGCGAGGCGATGCGCACTGCGTCCAGGCTGAGACGTACCACGCCGGGGGTAAGCATGCGTGCACCATCAATCATGACGGCAATGTGGCTTCCACGCGCCTGCGATGCGCCGAAGTTGATCGCGAACACCGGGCTTGCGCAGGTCTCACGACGGGCGAAATAGCGCACGTTGCCGGCATGGCTAGTGGCCTTGGCCGCGCCCAACGGCTGGTCGGATTCGTTCTCGACCACGATCACTTCATAGTCCTGCTCGCGCACACCACGCTGGTAACCGGGCGAGAGCGTGTGCAGCGTGCGTGCGGCCTGTTCCGGCATCCGGTAGACCACCAGCACGATCGAGAGGACAGGATTCGGTGAGGCTCTCTGGCCAGCCTGACGACGACCGGCAATGAGCGCCAGCAGGTTCGGGATCAATGGTCGCATCCGGACTCCATCCTGCAGGTCAGTTGCGCCAGCCGGACGCTCCCGCCCCCGCAGTCCGACGCGCCCTATTCTGGTCGAGGGCATACGCTCAATTCAATGCGAGCCGCTCCCTGCGCGGTTCCGGAGCCATGGCGCGGCGGGGCGCGACAGCTTCGGTAATAGTGCGTCAGGGTCGCGCGCAACCAAGTTGGCCCTCGGAGCCCCTGTGTTCTAATTGCGGGCTGATGCATTCCTCCCCGGTACCGATGCGCAACGCGGAACTGCTTTTTTACGGCGTATACGCCGACCTGCGTACAGAAGTCGCTCGCCGGCTACTCGGCTTCCTGTGGTGGATCATCGAGCCGATTATGTACGTGGCCGTTTTCTACCTCGTCTTCGGCCTCGGTTTGCGTCAGGGCGGAGATGACTACGTCCCGTTCCTCCTGTGCGGAATGGTTCCCTGGAAGTGGTTCGATGGTTCGGTACGGCAGGCGAGCGGGGCGCTCGTCGCCAACATCGGCCTCATGCAGCAGGTCTTCGTGCCGAAGCACCTGCTGGTGCTGATTCAGCTGATCACCAACACCGTAAAGTTCCTCGTGGTGCTGCTGGTGCTGGTAGCGTTCGTCCTCACCCTGGGCAAGCGGCCTTCGATCGAGTGGCTGGGGCTGTTTCCGCTGATCGCCGTGCAGTTCGTGCTCGTCGTTTCTCTGGGCTTGTTGCTGGGTGCCGTGATCCCCTTCGCCCAGGACCTCAAGCAGATCGTGGACAACGTGCTCATGCTCGCAATGTTCATGTCGGGCATATTTTTCAACGCCGATACACTGCCCGAGTCGTGGCAGGGGTATTTCCAGTTGAACCCCATGGTCCGCATCATCGATGGCTATCGCGATGTGCTGCTGCACAACCGCTGGCCTGACTGGGACGGGCTGGGCTACGTTCTGCTGTTCTCCGCGCCCCTGTTGGGGCTCGCCATGGCGATACTTCACCGGTACGAGCGCCAGTACCCGAAACTGATCTTCTGAGCATGAAGCCCGCGCCCCGCGACGTAGTTCTCCAGGTCTCCCATGCCGGCGTTGCGTACAGGCAGCGTACGGGAATGCTTCGCTACGGCAATTTCTGGGGGCTGGAGGATGTCGATTTCGAATTGCACGCCGGCGAGACCCTGGGAGTGATCGGGGCCAATGGAGCAGGCAAAAGCACGCTCCTCAGGCTGATTGCGGGGGTCACGCAGCCGGATCGCGGACGTCTCGTCTGGCGCCGTCCGCTCAAGGCCAACCTGCTCACGCTGAACGCGGGCTTCAAGCCCGAACTCACCGGCAGGGAGAACGCGACCCTTAGCGGTTTGCTCCTGGGCATGCGGTTGCGGGACGTGACCCGGAGCCTGGACTCCATCCGTGAATTCAGCGAACTCGGCGACTTCTTCGAGCGACCTGCGGGAACCTATTCCACCGGCATGCGCGCGAGGCTCGGCTTTGCCGTGGCCATTCACGCCGAGAGCGACGTCCTGCTGATCGATGAGGTCCTCGGCGTCGGCGACGCAAGTTTCCGCATGAAGTCCCAGCGTGTGATGCGCGATGTCGTCCGGTCCAACAAGACCGTCGTGCTCGTCTCGCACAGCATGGAGGCGATACGGGAACTCTGTGATCGGGTGATCTGGATCGACAAGGGGCGTTCGATCATCACGGGAGACGCGTCCTACGTGATCGACGGTTATCACGTCGCCGTCCGTGAGGCCGTCAAGCTGGCGCATCTCGCATCCCTCGGTGGCGAGCAGCCTGCCGCCGCAGCACCTCCCTGAGCGGCGCGCTTCCCCCTCTGCTCCTGTCACTTGATCTTCAGTGCCGGATCACAACCCGTTGTGCCCGTCTGTTCCGCCTGCCGGAAGGCGGAGGCTGCGGCGATATGTTGTCGACAGGAAGAATCGCATCATGCTGCGGATGTGGTGCAGAAGGT
>JBILEG010000548.1:0-2548 GCA_044352225.1 Pseudomonadales bacterium
TGTCGCGGGCATGGCCCGCTCCTGCAGACTCAGAACTCTTCGGTGTCGAAGTCGTGCTCCGGCGCACGGGCGGCAACCATGGCTGGCGGCGAGCGGCGAGGCAGGAAAGAACCGGAGGCTTCTTCGGTGCCCGTGCGGAAGAACGAGACCTTGCCCTTCATGGCTTCGGCCTGATCCTCGAGGGATTTGGCAGCCGAGGCCGCTTCTTCCACGAGGGCCGCGTTCTGCTGCGTGATCTGGTCCATCTGGTTGATGGCGAGGTTCACCTGCCGGATGCCCTCGCTCTGCTCGCGGCTCGCCGAGGCGATCTCGGAGACCACCAGCGTCACCCGCTTGATTGCCTCGACGATGCGCCCGAGCACCGCGCCGGATTCGTTCACCAGCCTGGACCCTGCGGTGACCTTCTCGACCGAGTCGTTGATGAGGGTCTTGATCTCCTTGGCGGCCTGCGCGGAGCGCTGCGCGAGGTTACGCACCTCGGTGGCCACCACGGCAAAACCACGGCCCTGCTCGCCGGCACGCGCGGCCTCGACGGCTGCGTTCAGGGCGAGGAGGTTGGTCTGGAAGGCGATTTCGTCGACCACGGTGATGATCTGGGCGATCTTCATGCTGGAATCGTTGATCTCTGCCATCGCGGTGACGGCACCCGAGACCACCGAACCGCCCTTCTCTGCCTGTTGGCGCGCATCGTTCGCAAGCTGGTTGCAGCGGGCCGCGTTCTCGGCGTTCTGCTGCACGGTGGAGGTCATCTGGTCCATGCTCGAGGCGGTCTCCTCGAGGCTGGCCGCCTGCTCCTCGGTGCGCTGCGAGAGATCCAGATTGCCCTCGGCAATCTCGTGCGCGCCGGTGTTGATCGACGCGCTGCGATCCCGCACCTCGCCCACGATGTCTCGCAGGCGGGCGCTCATCGTCGCCAGCGAATCGAGCAGTTGCCCGATCTCGTCGTGGCGGTCGACCTCGACCTCCTGCGTGAGATCACCCTCGGCGATGGCGGCGCAATGCGCCGTGGCGCGCGCGAGCGGCTCCGTGATGCCCCGCACCAGACGCCACGCGAACAGCCCGGCGCCACCGAGCACCAGCACGATGCTCAGGAGGAACAGGTTGCGCGAGGCCTCGTAGCGGACATGCGCCTCGTCGAAGACTTCCTTCGCCACCTCGGTCTGGATGTTCACCAGCGCGCTGAACCCGTCGGAGACCGGATCGATGGCCGGATAGAGTTCGTTGATGGTGAAGCTGTCGAGCACGGCCTGATCCTTGTTCCGGAGGATGCGCTCGAGTTCGTCGATGCGCTGGTCTGCCGTGGCCATCAAGGGCTTCAACTGCGCGACGGTCTGTACTTCCTTCGGCACGAGATAGGTGGCGAGGTAGGCACGCCAGAGCTTGTCGATATCCGTGCGTGCAGCGGCGACCCGCGTTTGCGCCTCTTCCCAGGGCACGTTGCCGTTACGCGTCTTGTGCGAGAGATCGACAATGCTCACCGCGTAGGCATCGGCGATGGCCTTGAGGTCCTTCAGCGGCACCACCCGATCGAGGTACACCGTCTCCAGGCCTTGCACAGCGGCCGACATGTTGCGCAAAGCCTGAACGCCGATGAAGACCAGCGCGATGCCAAGGAAAACCACCAGCATGATCAGACGCTGGCGAATGGTGATGCCTTTCATGGTGAGGATCCGGTGCCGTCTGCCCGGCGGGGTGCCGAGCACTGACGGCTCAAGTCTATCACCGGCCCAGCAGGCGGCCCCAGAGCCCCAGCACGGCGGTGCGCGCCTCCCGGAACCGGGCCGCGTCCACCACCTCTTCCGCGCGCAGCAGCGCGAGGCGGTGGGTTTCGGTGCGGTAGGCCTTGTAGGCCGCGGTCAGGACCTCCGCATCCATCTGCGACAGCAGGCCGCAGGCGCCCAGCGCCTCCAGGATGCGGATGTTGTCGGTGTACACCGAGACCTCCGGATGCGCGCCACTCCACGCCAGCGCCGCGTACTGCACGAGGAACTCGATATCGACGATGCCGCCGGGGCTCTGCTTCAGATGGAAACGCGGGCTGTCGGGGGCGGCCGTATCGGGCTTCAGCAGGTGCGTGCGCATCTTCGTGCGCATCTCGCAAACATCCGCTCGGAGCTTCTCCGGATCACGCGGACGCGCCAGCACCGCGCGGCGCAGGGCCTCGAAGCGGGCACCGAGCCGCGGGCAACCGGCCACCGGACGCGCCCGCACCAGTGCCTGGTGCTCCCAGGTCCAGGCCTCGCGCGCCTGATAGTCCTCGAAGGCGGTGAAGCTGGAGACCAGCAGCCCCTTCGCGCCCGAGGGCCGCAGCCGCATGTCCACCTCGTAGAGCGGCCCCAGCCCTGTGAAGGTCGAGAGCACGTGGATGATCCGCTGCCCCAGCCGCGTGAAGAACAAGGTGTTCTCGAGCGGGCGCGGGCCGTCTGTGGAGAGGTCGGTGGCGGCGTCGTGGAGGAACACGAGATCGAGGTCCGAGCCGTGACCGAGCTCGATGCCACCCAACTTGCCGTAGGCCACGATCACGAAATCCGGATCACAGGGCTCGCCT
>JBILEG010000549.1:0-2541 GCA_044352225.1 Pseudomonadales bacterium
CGGGGCAGCAGCGGCTTCCGCACGGGTGCTGGTGTTTCTGCACGCGGACTCTCGCGTGCCGCCGGACACGCTCGCCCGGCTGGCTGCCTTGTCCCCTGCCGATGGGTGGGGGTTTTTCCGTCCTGAACTGGAAGGGCGGTCGCGCTGGCTGCCTGTGGTGTCCAGGGCCATGGCGTGGCGCTCGCGTCTCAGCGGGATCGCGACAGGTGATCAGGGCCTCTATGTTAGCCGCGCCCTATATGAGGAGGCCGGCGGTTTTCCGGAGCAAATGCTCATGGAGGACATCGAGATGTGCGTGCGCTTGCGGCGTCTTGGTGCGCCTCGGTGCCTGCGCGAGAGGATCGTGTCTTCCGGGCGGCGCTGGGACAGAAACGGCGCACTGTCGACGATTTTCCTGATGTGGTCCCTGCGGCTGCGGTATCGGTTCGGAGCCGACCCCGCTGCGCTTCATCGTGCCTACTATGGCCGCTGAGCGTGCCGGTTGCGTCATCCAGTTCGCCAAAGCTCCCGTCCCGGGGCGCGTCAAGACCCGCCTGCATCCTTGTCTGGGAGAGGCGGGTGCTGCCGGTTTGTCAGAGAGGATGATCGCAGGGGTGAGCGCCGCGCTTGGCGCCGTTCCCGCCGGCTGGGAGTCGGTGCTCTGCGCCGACGATCCCGGTCACGCGTGTTTCCACGCTCTTGCCGAGCGCAGCGGTCAGGGGCTGTGGGAGCAGGGCGAAGGTGATCTGGGTGAACGCATGGCGCGCGCATGCACACGCGCTCTGCGCTCTTTCCCCGCCGTGATCGTCGTCGGCAGCGACTGTACGGGATACGACCCCGGCTACCTCAGGCGCGCAATGTGTCTGCTCGCCTCCGGGACGCAGGCGGTACTCGGCCCGGCTGTCGATGGCGGCTATGTGCTGATCGGTCTGAGGCGCTGTCCGGAAGGGCTGTTCGAGGGCATCGCATGGGGCAGCGCCAGCGTGGCTTCCTCCCAGCGACGCCGACTGCAGCAGTTCGGCTTGCCTTGGCAGGAGTTGCCGCCGCGGGCGGACGTGGACCGACCCGTAGACCTCTGGATGGTGAGTCCCCCGGGCGCGTCTCAGGCTTGAGTGATCGCGCGCGCGTCCCCGTAGTTCCGCGTGCGTCCGGACCGGTCGTAGACCCCACCGGGCTCCGCTGTCTGACCGCGCAATATCGCCAGCATCCGCTGCGTACCCTGGCGTGCGCGGCTGACGATCTTCTCGTTGGTTGCGGTTGCGTCTGCGATATCCCTCAGTCGTGAAGACAGCGATTTCCACTCCGAGAGAAGTGCTGGATCGATGCTCTCGAGAAGGGTGTTCCAGTCACGCAGCCGGCTATGGCTGGTGAGATCCCGCCGTTCGCGCTCCTGGGCTTCGAGCGCTTTCAGGCAGTCGAGTTTTTTCTGGACGGTGGCGTTTATGGCGTCAATGTCGCGCGTTGCGAGAACGCGTTGCTCTTCGTCGAGCAGAGCCCGGAGAGCCTCGAGGGACTCGCGGTCACGGGAAATGATCGAGCGTGCGCGCTCGGCGAAGTCCCTGCGAATGGTCATGCTGCACCCCTGCGTGTACCGACGCATCCCGTATGGAGGCGTCCCTGCGTGGCGTCGGTGACGCGGCTTACAGGTTGTCGGAATCGATCAACTTGCGGGCGATGCGCTCGGCGTCGATCTGGTATTCCCCGCGAGCGAGCGCGTCCTTGATGGTCCGGACCCGTGTCTCGTCGACAGCGGGTTCCGCGGCAAGTCTTGCGGCGGTGGTCTTGATGACCTCCGGCAATCCGCTCAGCGCTACCGTGTCGTCCCGGGCCGGTTTCGCGGCGCCGGCAGAACCCGACTCCACTTGCCGCTCCGCGCGAACGCCTGAGGCCGGACCCTGACGGGTGGCGCTCGTGTCGCGCGTGTTGTAACCCTTGATGTCGGAAACCATGACCTGCCTTGCTTCCCGTATGCTGAATTGCTTTTCAGGGTGACCGAATTGGGTATCGGCGACCCATTCTAGAACTTTAGGGCTCGTTGAGGAAAAGCCTCATCGAACGATATCGCCTCGTCCTGGTCCGGTAACGATCACCTCGACCATCCGCTTTGACTGGATGTTGCGTGCGGGAATCCGATCGCCCTTGCGCCCGTCGCGCATCGCCTCGGCTGTCGCGCCGACCGTTATCCCGCCTGCGTGCGCGCTGATCTGCAATCTGTCACCGCGGCGGACGAGGAGAGGAGCCACCACCGCAGAGCTCGCCAGCATGCTGTTCACCTGCACCGTGCGGCGCAGCTCGAACCCGATGGCATCCTCCAGGCGCGTGAGTCCGCTCGAGCCTGGCGCCAGGGCGTTGCGCTCCTCCAGTCTCACGTCGTTCGGTCCCACGACCTCGCCACGGCCCATGCTCCGGTTCGCGACCACCGTGTCACGGAACACCCGTACCTCGACCGGTACGTAGAGCGACCAGGGCGCGGGAGATGCACAAATGAGCTTCACGTTGTATCGGCCGGAGCCGCGGGAGAGATCCACCTCGGCGGCGGGTGTCATGTCGCAGGCCGACAGG
>JBILEG010000550.1:0-2532 GCA_044352225.1 Pseudomonadales bacterium
CGGCAGGAAGGGGCGCTGGGGCATGAACAGCGCCGCGCCGTCATCGGGCACTACCACGCGCCCGCTGCCCCAGGGCCAAAGCCCTCCAATCACCTTGAAGAGGCTGCTGGTGACCGCGGGATCGCCTGTCACCAGCACCCGCTCGCCGCGGTTCACGCGGCAGTCGAGGCCTTCGACCAGCACCCGGCCGTTGGGTTCGGCGATACAGAGATCCTCGATCTGCAGCCGCGCCGAGGGGCCGTTCTGCAGAAGGATGCGGTGGCCGTCGTGCTGGCGTGCGTCGCGGTCGAGCCTGCGCATGTCTTCCCACAGAGAGATCACGCGGTCTGCGGATGCGCGGGTGCGTGCGATGTCGCCCAGGTTGTCGATCGGCCAGGAGAGCGCCGTGGTGAGCTTCTGGAAGGCCTGCGCGGCCTGCATCAGCACGCCCAGGCTCATCACGCCCGCGATGTACTGCGGTGCCGCTATCAACAGGGGAAACACCGGCAGCAGCGCGCTGTAGCCCGTGGAAAAACCCACGATGCCGACGTAGGCCACGGACTGGCGGTGCCATTCGCGCAGGATTCGCGCGAAGCGCTCCCGCGCGCCCGAGCGCTCCATCGCTTCGCCCTGCATCAGGGCGATGGCCTCGGAGTGCTCGCGGGCCCGTGCGAGCCCGAAGCGGAAATCCGCCTCGGCGGTCTGCAGGGCGTTGGTGGAGCGCACCAGCGGCCGGCCGAAGCGCCAGCCGAGAACGGTGCCGATGCCGGCATACAGGAACGCGAGCGGAACGAGGTACCCCGGCACCTCGATCGAGGTGCCCGGTACCACGATGCTGCCCGAGATCGTCCAGAGAATCTCGACGAAGAGACCGAACATCAGGAGCGAATAGATCAGCGTGTGCGCGAGTGCGATGGCCGTTTCGGTGGCGATGCGGATGTCGTCGGCGATGCGCCCGTCGGGATTGTCGTGCTCGCCGGCGCGAAAGAGCAGGCGGTGGTGGCGGCCGTCTTCCATCCAGCGGCCGATCAGTTCCTGCGTGAGCCAGTTGCGCCAGTCGAGCTGCAGCCAGCGTTTGACCATGAGGTGCGCGCCGGTCACGCCCACCGTGAGCACGAAGATCAGCGCGAACATCGCGACCTGCAGCAGCACCTCGGAGATGGCGCGCTGCTCGAGCGCATCGAAGAGCGCGCGGTTCCAGTAGTTGGTCCAGACCGCGAGGCCGACCTGCGCCACGGTGAGTGTGAGCAGCAGGGCCAGCGCGGCGCGCACTTTCCAGCGGTGTTGCGCGTTCCAGTAGGGGCCGGCTAGCCGGACCACGCGGCGCAGGAAGTACGCGCGCGCCTTCGCGGCCGATGGGTGCTGCTCCTGCTCGGGTGTCTGCATGATCGTGCCGGGGGGTGACGGCTGCAGTGTAGGCAGGCGGCACCGGGCGGGCAAACGCAGGGCCCTTTCGCCGGCGCGGCGCAGCCTCCATCATGCCGCCTCCCCCGGCCACCGCTGCAAAGTGCTCTTCATGTCGTCCGGCTGCGCACCGTTGCAAGCACATCGCCGCCCGCCCGGCACGCAGGGCGCGGGCTGATGCAGGCCTTCGCGACAGCGCGACATGGGGAACTCGGGCGTTACTGGGCGTTCTTCTGGCCGCTCGCGCTCGGTGCCGTGTTCCTGCTGGCTGGGCAGCAGGCCTACAACGGCGTGCTGGCGCGTGCCGGTAGCGCCGGGCGCGAACTCGCGATCTACGCCTGCGCCGCGGGTGTGTTCTTTTTTTTCGATATCGGCACCGCGTTCATGCCGAACATGGTGACGGTGTACGCGCGCTCGGCGGCGGCGCGGGCACGGGTGTTCCGTTTCTGCGTGCTGGCGGGTGCGCTGCTCGGCTTGCCGGTGTTTCTGATCGGGGCGACGCAGGCGGGTGCTGCGCTGCTCGGCACGGTCTATTCACTGGATGCGCAGATGCTGCGCTCGGTGCAGTCCTATCTGGTGCTGCTCTCGGGGCTGGTGCTGCTGCACGCGGTGCAGCACTACCACAACGGTCTGCTGATCCTCGAGCAACGCACCACGCTGGTCTCGGTGATTGGCGTGGTGGCTGTGGGCATCAGCGTTGCGGTGGCGCTGTACGGACTCCGGAACGGTTGGTCGGCGGTGCGGCTGGTGGTGGCGGCGGAATGGTCCGGGGGTGTCTTCAAGCTGCTGGCGCAGTATCTGGTCTCGCGCGGGCTGAGGGCCACCTTGCCAACGCCCGCAAGCGCGCAGGGAGCGCCCCATTGGCGCGAACTCTTCGCGTTTTTCTGGCCGGTGTGCGTCTCGGGCATGACCTTCGGCATCAGCCGTCCGCTGGTCTTCGCCTTCGTGGCCCGCGTGCCGGACTCGGTGATGATCATCGCCGCCATGCGAGTGGCGATGGATTTCATGCTCCTTTACCAGAGCGTGGTGAACCAGTTCCGCCATTTCTTCTCGACCTTCGGCGTCGACGAGCTTGCCGGGAAGCGCCGTTTCATGACGATGGTGGCGGTCGGCATGACCGGCGCGATGGCACTGGTGCTGATGATTCCG
>JBILEG010000551.1:0-2531 GCA_044352225.1 Pseudomonadales bacterium
GATCGACCTCCTGCGCCGCAAGTTCCGTGTCCATGAGGAGGTGGATGTCGACGAGCTCTGGGACTTCGGCACCGATCCTGAAGAGTTGCATGACGAGCTTTACCAGAAGCGCATCGAAGTTGATGTACGCGAGTCCCTCCGGGCGCTTCCATCGGAGCAGCGCCAGATCATCGCCAAGGTCTATATGGAGGGCAAATCCCACAGTGAAGTGGCGGAAGAGCTCAATCTCCCCCTCGGCACCGTCAAGTCCCGTATCCGTCTCGCCATGAGCAAACTCAAGGTGATGTTGCAACGATGAACGCCAGAACCACACCCAGTTTCCATCCCGACCAGTTCATTCTGGCTGACTACGCAGCGGGCTCCCTGCACGGAGCCGTTGCCTTGCCGCTGGCCGTCCACCTGGAGTACTGCGAGCAGTGCCGTGCCGAGACCCACCAGCTTCAGGAGGTCGGTGCGCAGTTGTTCGAAGATCTCGATCCGGTGCCCGTCAGTGATGGTGCGCTCGAGCAGGTCCTCCGTTGTATCGACACGGCCGAGTCCCCCGAGGCCCCCCCGGTCCGTTGTGCCGTTCCTGCTGATCCCTCCCTGCCGCGGGTTCTGCAGACGCTGATTCCGGCGGGCCTGGACGCCCTCGAGTGGAAACGTATCGGCTCGCTCCGCTCCTCGCGTCTTCGTTTCGGAGACCCGGCCCGTGAAGTGGCACTCCAGCACATCTCTGCCGGTGGCAAAGTGCTCGAGCACGGGCATCGTGGCGCTGAAATCACGGTCGTGATCAACGGCAGTTTCTCGGATCAGGACGGGTGCTACAGGCCGGGTGATTTCCTGGTACGCGGCCCCGAGGATGTCCACCGTCCGGTGGCGGCGCAGGACGGTGATTGCCTGTGCCTTGCGGTGCTCGAGGCGCCGATCCGTCTCGAGGGCTGGATGGGCCGTTTGGCCAATCCTTTCCTGAAGATCCATCCCCGCTGACGCCTGCGGGAGGCACTGTCTGCGCCTCCCGCATATCGCTTCTTCAACCGAACAGGCCCTGCGCAAACCAGCGCTTGCTCGCTCTTTCCTGGAACACCCACAGCAGTGCTCCGTCTTCATGGCGGGCAATGAAATAATCGCGGCGTTGTGGAGAAGACCACCAGGCGGTATCGATCCGCTCGGGTCCTGACAGCAACTCGAGGGCGCCATTCCATCTCGGATGCCCGCCCTGTTCTTCCAGTGCGAGCGGCTCTTCCAGAAGCCAGCAAGGACGTTGCAGCGGCGCGGTACTGAACGACGGGGCCGAAGGCTCCTGCACAGTGCCCCATGCCTGTTCGGGCAGATGTGAGTCCCGCACGTAGAGCCCGTGTACCCGATCGCTACCCAGACGCAGTCGCAGACGGTCCAGCAACAGGCGCTCGGCCTCCGGGTCGCTGTCCTGCCCGTCACCGAACAGCTGCCCTTCCCGGGCCTCCAGCGCGGCGCTCTCTACGCAGGCGAGTTCCAGTGAGTCGACGGGGCCGCCGAGGCGCAGTTTTTCCAGCGCGAGCCGTGTCAGCCCCAGAAGGGCATCGATGCGGTTCTGCTGCAGCGAGCAGGAGATGGGCAGTGTTTGCCCGGATCCGCGTGTCATGCCGAGCCGCCATTCGAGACGCTGGCAATAGAGCTGCCGACGATCCAGGAAGCGCCCCATCTCTCCCAGCAGGCGTTGCATCGGGAAGAGCAGCATTGCCGTGCTCGCGAGCGGCTCCAGGAAGTGGATCCTGCGTGCGAAATGCTCGCGTGGGCGGTGCAGCGGGCGCGGGTCGGGCCGCTCGCCGCACAGCCGCGCAAGATACAACGTGAACTCCTTGCCGAAGCGCTTTCCCAGCGCCGCAGCCGGCAGGGAGAAGAGTTCTCCGACGCGGGACAGGCCCATCCGCTGCATGGCGACTTGCTGTTTGCCGGGCGCATCGAGGAACTGTATGGGCACGGCGTGCAGGGCGTGCCTGAACGCCTCCGGATCGTCTGCCGTGGCCCAGGGCGGTGGCGCTGCGGCCGAGCATGGCAGGGCGCGTGCCAGCAACTCTGCTGAGAGTGGCGTGGGGCCAATGCCGTGCCGCACACGGTGCCCGCGTAACGATATATCGGCCTCTGCCGCTTGCAGCAACGCCGTGGTGCCGCCGAAGAGGCGCAGGCTGGCTCCGATCTCGAGCAGAAGCCGGTTTGGTGGCGAAACCGATACCTGCGAGCTGAAGCTGGAGGCCCAGTCCGCAAGGCCAGCCAGCGTTGCGGCCTCATGAGCGGGTTCACGATCGCGCAGCGTCAATGCGTCGGACAGCGCCAGCGCCGCATTGGCCGACATGTCCGGGCGCACGCCGAGTGCCAGTGCGGACGCGTTTGCCGCGCATATGCGGTGCCGTTCGACGATGGCGAGCGCTGCATCCTGTGCGGCAGTATTTGCGGGCTGAAAAATCTCCAGCGGCAAGCCGTGGAAGTGGATGCAGAGCCACAGCATGGAGTTTCAGTGCAAGGAGGGATGCGGCAAGGTGGGCGCCGCCGGGGGTCGGATGCCGGGGAGG
>JBILEG010000552.1:0-2529 GCA_044352225.1 Pseudomonadales bacterium
CGCCACCACCACCGAGCGCGACCAGATCATCAACTGGCAGCGCGGCCTGGACGTGAAGACGGGCGTGGATGAGCGCATCAACGGTATCACCAGCACCGAGATGAGGGCTTCCGTCCACGGCGATGTGGTGCATTCCCGCCCTGTTGCGATCAACTACGGCACCGATGCCTCGCCGCAGGTGGTGGTCTACTACTCGGCGAACGACGGCATGCTCCGCGCCATCAACGGCAACCGCAGTTCCAACATCGGTACCAGCCCTGCTTACACGCCCGGGCAGGAAATCTGGTCCTTCCTCGCGCCGGAGTTCTGGAGCAGCGTGCGGCGCCAGTACGACAACTCCGTCATCGTCAGCTATCCGGTGAACACCTCCTCGAGCACCAGTTCGCTCGCCATCAGTTCGGGTTCCAAATCGCTCACGGTGGGCACGGGTCTCGGCTATTCCGCCACCAAGGCGCTGCGCATTTCCTATGACGCCTCGAATTACATGGACGGCACCATCACCTCCTACAACAGTTCCACGGGCGCTCTCGTGGCGAACATCACCTCGGTGTCGGGCTCGGGTACGTATGCATCGTGGAAGGTCGAACTCGGCCTGCCCAAGCCCTACGCCGTCGATGGCCCCATCACGGCCTACCAGGGCGCGGTAGGCGGTGTCACCGGCAACAAGGTGTTCCTCTACGCCGGCATGCGCCGTGGCGGGCGCGCGCTCTATGCCTTCGACGTGACATCGGCCACCTCGCCCTCACTCAAGTGGAAGCGCGGCTGCCCGAACCTGCTCGATGACAGCAACTGCACCAACGATTCCACCAATGGTGACTGGCGCGACATCGGCCAGACCTGGTCGCCGGCGACACCGGTCAAAGCCGGCGGCTACGCCTCCAGCGGCACTCCCATACCGCTCTTGCTGATGGGCGGCGGTTACGATCGCTGCGAGGACACCGACAACGGATCCAGCGGCGCGAACAACAGCTGCGCCAGCACCAAGGGAAACCGGATCTACGTCATCGATTCCAACACGGGCGTCTTGTTGAAGACCTTCACGACCGTGCGCGGGGTGGCTGGTGCGATCACCCCCGTCACCGACAACAACGGCTTGCTCACCTACGCCTATGCGGCCGACACGGGCGGCAATCTCTACCGCATTTCGGGCGCTTCCGCGGCCGATCCCATCGGCAGCACAGCGCCGTCGAACTGGAACATCACGCGCATCGCAGCACTCGGTTGCGATGATGGCGGCAGCAGTTGCACCCGTAACCGCAAGTTCCTGTTCGGCCCGGATGTGGTGGCCATTGCGGGTGGGGGCTATGCGGCGCTCATCGGCTCGGGTGACCGCGAGAAACCGCTGGGCTCCGGCACTTATGGCGCGTCGAACAACGTCCAGAATTACTTCTTCCGGGTCGATGACCAGCCCTCCAACAACGCGTGGCTGAGTCAGGAAAACTCGACCTGTGGCGGGGCGCTGCTGTGCCGTGATTCGCTGACGCCCATTCCGTCGAACAGCAATCCCACTTCCAGCGATCTGGCGAACCGCAAAGGCTGGTACCTGCCTCTGGCCAGCACCGAGAACGTGGTGACCTCGGCGATCACCGTCTCCGATACCGTGACCTTCAGCACCTTCAAGCCCGCGATCTACGACGCGAATGCCTGCAGCGGCAATCTGGGCGAGGCCAACGTCTACAACATCAACTACAGCAACGGCGCGCCCGCCGTAGGGCTCACGCGTTACCAGCGCATCACGGGTGATGGCCTGCCGCCCTCACCTGTGGCGGGCAAGGTGATCCTGGACGACGGCACGGTGGTGCCTTTCCTGATTGGCGGCAGCGCCACATCGCCTCTTGAAGGCGGCAGCCCGGCGGCCTCGAGCAACTACACCGCGCCCAAAGGCCGGGTCTACTGGCACGTCAAGCAATGAACCACAGCGCGAATCCGCCTCCCCGCCGGAGCGTCGGCGGTGATTGCCCTCCAGCGGGTTTCACGCTGGTGGAGATGGTGATCACACTGCTGATACTCGGCATTCTGGTGGCAGTAGGCTTGCCTACGTTCTCCGATGCCACCCTCGGCAGCCGCCTGAGCTCTACCGCCAACAATCTCGTGGTGAGTTTCTATCTCGCGCGCAGCGAGGCGATCAAGCGCAACACCATCGTGCGGGTCTGCCCCTCCACCGACGGCAACACCTGCGCATCCGCCGCGAGCTGGCAGACGGGATGGATCGTCATGGCACCTTATGCCAGTGGCACCTCCGATGACGTGATCATCCAGAGGCAGTCGGCGGTCAGCGGCAACGTCAGCGTGCTGCACAAGAATGCGGCCCTCACTTCGGCGCTCACCTCGGCGGTGGACATGCCGCCTTCGGGCATACGTTCGGGCGGCAGCGACGAGGCCTTTCTGGTGTGCCGCGGCGAGTCCGACGTAGGCAAGCAGGAGCGCGTTGTCAGTGTGTCTGCCACCGGCAGGCCGTCGGTGAAGCGCACGCAGACGGGCACCTGCTCCTGAGGTCGCAGGCTATGCGCCCTCTTCAGCTGCTGCACT
>JBILEG010000553.1:0-2527 GCA_044352225.1 Pseudomonadales bacterium
ACCGGTGCCGCTATCCACCGCGCGCTGGCGCGTCTCCACGGCACGGCGCTCGCACTCTTGCGCTGTGTTGCCGGAGGCGAGGCAGCGTTCACGGATCAGCTCACCGGCACGCCAGCACACGGGCAGGTAGTCGGCCGTGGGTTCAGGGCAGCGCAGCACGCCGTTCGCATCCTTGATGGCCGGCGCGAACGGGCGGTATTCCTCGGAGTTGCCGTGGCCGGAGTACACCTCGATCAGGAACTGGCGCTTCGGGTCCTGCATGGGGCCCGCGAGTTGTTTGTCCCAGGTGGAGGTCATGGCCGTGTAGAGGCCCCAGGTGTTGCCGTGCGGGATCACGATGCTCTCGTGACCGGATTCGTCGAGCTTGCGGAAAAGCTCGGCAGGCGTCGCGGCGGTCTCACGGCAATCGGCCGGCAGATCGCGCGTGTTCACACCTTCGGGGCAGTCGGTGACGTCGATGGTCTCGAGGCCGAAGCGGTTGAAATCGAAATAGCTCGGCGCGTTGGCGGGATCGAGCAGCGGTAGCCCCATGCGTTGGCCCAGCGGAGGTATGAAGGCGCTCAGGCTGACACCGGGGTTGCGCGCGGCGATGGGGCGCGGCGGCACGTTTGCTTCGTCGGTGTCGCGGAAAACCACATTCTTGTGGCCGTAGTGCTGCTCGGCCTCGACCTGCGACATCTGCGTCCACTCGTAGCCGAGGAAGGCGACCATGTCGGGGTTCTGCGGGTCGGTGAGGGCATTGCACTGACGTATCGACTCACGGGTGGCGTTCCAGCGCGCCGGCGTGAGTGCCTCGGCGTGGTCGTTCAGAGAGAAGAAGTCGAGCCGCGAGCAGTGCCGCGCGAAATCGCAGGCGTCGGCCGGCGGGTGCGGGCCGTCGCCCTGCATCATCGGCAGGCTCATCAGGTTGGCGTCGGTGGAGAAGATCGTGTGGACGTGCAGGTCACCGAAGAGGATCTGCCGCCCGGAGGGCTCGCCCGCAGGCGCGGCGGCCGCGGTGCCGAGTTGCTCCTGCACATTGGAGGCGGCATCACGCTGCGTGGGCGTGATCTCGCCCGCCTCGTGCGCGCGCCCCAGCCAACCCTGCGCACCGCCGTAGAGAACCAGCACCATCGAGACGAGGGCGAGCAGCACGGCAGCGATGGTGCGCTTGATCATGGGTCACTCCGCGATCAGGAGGGGGCGAGACGGACTCTATGTGATGCGCGGGAGGCGCGGATAGTGGCTGCGCGGCTCAGTGCAAAGAGCCGCTGCGGCGCGGGGGCGCGGGCGGTGCGTCCGGTGTCTCGGCGTCGTCCTGCATCTGGCCTGCGGCATTCGCCTCGTCGTGGGCGAGCTGGTCGAGCACCACATCGCCGATGTGGTCGAGCAGCGCCTGGGTAACGCGGCCCTGCTCTTCCGCGCCACGCACATCGAGCGCGTACATCACCGTGAGCACGGATTCGATCGCCATCGCCACGCTCGCGCTGCCCGGCCCCAGACCCGGCACGGCAAGCTGCTGCACCTCGCCCTCGACCTCCTCGTTCAGCTGCAGCGCGAGCCGCTGCAGCCGGCAGGCGGGGCAGTTGCTCTCATCGGAGGTGTGGGCACGATCGAGCTTGCGCAGAAGGCGGCGCAACTGCACCAGGGAGGCGTGCTTGGGCAGGGCGCTCATGGGGAGGTTCCTCGAGGACGGTAAGACAGAGTGCGACCGGGGCGGGCGCGACGGGGGCGATTATAGGGTTGTGGCGGGGGGTATGGGGCGCCGGCGCCTGTGTGCTGCCAGGTGGGTGATTGCGAGAGCGACAGTACTTTGCGCGTGGAGAATGCGATGTAATACAGTGCAGTATCCCTCCGGAGTGCCCCCCCATGAGCGTGACCACCGTAAGACTCCAACCCGAGGTTGAGAGCGGACTGGAGGCCATGGCCGACAAACTGAGCCGCAGCAAAAGCTGGCTCATCAACCAGGCGCTCAGGGAATACCTCGAGCGCCAGGAGCAGGCCCAGAGCCGCTGGCTGGAAACCCTGAGGGCCATGGAGTCCGTGGCCCAGGGTCGGGTGGTATCAGGTGAGTCGGTGCATGAGTGGTTGCGCAGTTGGGGCACGGAAGACGAATTGCCGCCGCCCGGGGCGGGACAATGAGGCTGCTCTATTCCGGGGAGGCCGTCGCCGATCTCGTTCGTCTCAGGCACGTCATCGCAGAGAACGATCCGGAAGCCGCATCGCGTGTGGCAGCGGAACTGGTGTCGCGCATCGAGAACCTGCGTCAATTTCCGCATATCGGTATCGAGGTCACGCAGGCCCCGGCCCCGGGTGTCGTACGTGACATGGTGTTCGGCCGTCACATCGTTCGCTATGCCGCGCAAGCGGAATCGGTTGTCGTGTTGCGCATCTGGCACGAAAAGGAAAACGAGCGCTGAGTGGCGCGCTGACGCGGAGCCCGAATCCACAGCGCCGGCAGCGGCTGAGGGATGATCGGCTTCCAATAGCGATACCCGTTTGCCAGACAGGGGGTGGCGCGATCAACCGTGCAACCGCCCCACCAACC
>JBILEG010000554.1:0-2526 GCA_044352225.1 Pseudomonadales bacterium
CGGCAGTGCAAGCGACAGCGCAGCGTCGCGGGCATGGCCCGCTCCTACGGGGGCGGATTCGGGGGCGCGGGCGTGGCCGGGTTGTGGGGGTGGGCTTTGGTGGTCGCGGGCATGGCCCGCTCCTACAGGGTCTGGTGTGTAGGAGCGGGCCATGCCCGCGACCTCCGCTTCGGCCAGCACTTCGGCTACATGCCGTATCTCAAGCGCCACGCCCATGGCCGATGCGCGCCCCGCGAGGTGCAGCAGGCAACCCAGGTCTCCGCCTGCCATTGTGGCTGCGCCCGTGGCGATGGCGTGGGCGAGTTTCTCATCGGCCATTGCCGCGGAAATCTCGGGCAGCTTCGCGCAGAAGGCGCCACCGAAGCCGCAGCACACCTCCGTGCCCTGCATCTCGCTCACCGGAACCCCGGCCTGCGCCAACAGCGCACGGGGCTGAGCCCGTATGCCGAGTTCCCGCAGGCCGGCGCAACTGTCGTGGTAGGTGATGGACGCCACGCCTGTGACGGGAGATGGCACGTAAGCCATCACTCTGTGGAGGAAATGTGTGAGTTCGTGGGTCTTTACGGCGAGCGCCTGCGCGCGTTCCCGCCACTCGGGCATGTCGGCGAGCAGGCGTGGGTAGTGCGCCTTGATCATGCCCGCGCAGGAGCCGCTGGGTGCCACCACGTAGTCATAGCCCTCGAAACAGCGGATGAGGTTCTGCGCGAGCGGCCGCGCCGCGGCGATGGCGCCTGCGTTGTAGCCGGGCTGCCCGCAGCAGGACTGCTCGAGCGGCACCTCGACCTCGCAACCGGCGCGCTCGAGCAGCGTGACCGCTGCCTCTGCCACCGAGGGACGGAAGACGTTCACGAGGCAGCTTACGAAAAGTGCCACGCGCGGGCGCTGCGGCGCTGCGGTATTCACGCTGGCGCCTCGTAGGCAATGCCTGCGATCAGGAACTCGCGCTCGCCGGCCGGCGTGTGCACGCGCACCTCGTCGTCGAGTCGCTTGCCCAGGAGGGCGCGCGCCATGGGTGAGTTCATGCTGATCCAGCCCTTGGCTACCTCGAATTCGTCGGGGCCCACGATGCGGTAGCAGTGTTCCGTGCCGGACTCGTCTTCCAACCTGACCCAGGCCCCGAAGAACAC
This sequence comes from Pseudomonadales bacterium, assembly GCA_044352225.1. Lineage (GTDB taxonomy): Bacteria > Pseudomonadota > Gammaproteobacteria > Pseudomonadales > UBA5518 > UBA5518. Next base: position 1,128 of record JBILEG010000554.1, read on the forward strand.
GCGATCGCGGTCTTTAGGGAGTTCCTCGACGACGCGCAGTTGCTCGAGGCGTTTGGAGAGAAAACGCACGCGGCGGTCGATCTCGCGCAGGCGACGCTTGCCGTAGATGTAATCGCCGTTCTCGGAGCGGTCGCCGTTCTTCGCGGCCTCGTGCACGGCGTTGGTGACCTGGGGTCGCTCGACTTTCCACAGGTGCTGCAGTTCCGCGCGCAGTCGAGCAGCCCCCTCGGCTGTAATGTGGATCGGGCCGCGCGGGGCCTTGTCGGGTGTGGGTCGCATGGCGGCAGTATCCCCAAAATTCCCTGTGGCCGCATCACGCGGCGGTGCCTGCGCTCCGCACTGCTGCCCCGCGCATGACGCGTTCCCGCCATGACGACACCCGTGCCCGAGTGCCGGTCCCGATGGGAGCGGGCCATGCCCGCGACTGAGCCTCATCTCCTACGGTAGACTCGGCAGATGATCACGCGCCTCCTCACAATCCTCGCTTGCCTGCTCGCGCTGCTCCCGGCCGGCGCGTTGCGCGCGCTCGAACTGCAGGGCCCATTGGTGCAGGGCGGCACCGTATTGGGCCGCGTCGCGCCCGGCACACCGGTCACGCTCGATGGCCGCAGGGTGCGCGTCTCGGGCGAGGGCGTCTTCGTGATCGGCTTCGATCGTGATTCCCCCGCCACGCACACGCTGGTGGCAGGCCCGGAAAAACGCACGCTGGCGATCAAACCCCGGACCTACGACATCCAGAAGGTAACCGGCATCGCGCAGCGCATCATGGAGCCCACCAAGGCGGATCTCGAACGCATCGCCCGCGAGCAGGCGCTGATCGACCGCGCCCGCGCAACCGATGATGCCCGCGCAGATTTCGCCGCCGGTTTCCGCTGGCCCATCACCGGCCGTATCAGCGGGGTTTACGGCAGCCAGCGCTACTACAACGGCGTGCCTTCGCGCCCGCACTATGGCGTGGACGTGGCGGCTCCCGTAGGCGCCACCGTGCGCGCTCCGGCGCCGGGCCTCGTCACGCTCGCAGAGCCCGATCTCTTCTACTCGGGCGGCACCATCATCATCGACCACGGCCATCGCCTGTCCTCTAGCTTCCTGCACCTGAGCAAGGTGCTGGTGAACGTGGGGCAGCGTGTCGAGGCGGGTGATGTGATTGCACAGGTGGGCGCCACGGGGCGCGCCACCGGCCCGCACCTCGACTGGCGCATGGCCTGGAAAGATGCCCGCGTCGATCCCCAACTGCTCGCCGGGCCCATGCCGCCCGCGCAGGCACCCGACAACGCCACCGGAGGCGCCAAGTGATGCTCGACGAGAAACTGCTGGAAATCCTGGTCTGCCCCGTCACCAAGGGTCCCCTGGAATACGATCGGGAGAAGGAAGAACTGGTGTGCCGCGCCAGCGGGCT
>JBILEG010000559.1:0-2525 GCA_044352225.1 Pseudomonadales bacterium
GCCGATGGCAAGGGCGGCACCGCGACCGGCACCGTCACCGTCGCCGTCGCGCCGAAACCCAACACCGCACCCATCGCAACCGCGGACAGCGCCAGCACCACCTCGCCCAACCCGGTCACCGTGAACCTGCTGGCCAATGACACCGATGCCGACGGCGACACCCTCTCCGTCACCGCCAACACGGCGCCCGCCAACGGTACCGTCACTCGCACCGGCGGATCGGCGACCTACACGCCCGCAGCGGGCTTCAGTGGTACCAATTCCTTCAGCTACACGATCAGCGACGGAAAAGGCGGATCGGCGACAGCCATAGCCACCATCACCGTGGCACCAAAGCCGGCACCTGTTGTGGCGAGCGGGTCTGCCGTTCTCAGCTGGAGCATCCCCACCACGCGTTCCAACGGAAGCCCTCTGACGATGGCCGAGCTTGCCGGGTACGAGATTTATGTGCTGTCGGAGTCCACGGGTCAGAGTTCGGTTGTCACGGTGAGCAGCGGATCGACCACCACCTACACGGTGAGTGGCCTTGCCGCAGGCACCTACTACTTCTCGATGGCCGCGAAGGATACCGCCGGCAACCTCAGCGCTCTTTCCGCGGTGGTATCCAAGACGATTGCGCCCTGATCAGGCGGCCAGCGCCAAGCTGGCCGGGCGGGCGGGCGACACAACTTTTGTCGCCCGCCTGAGACGCACGTCTCAGCAAAGGGCAGCAGAACCGCGTATCCCTGCTATGAATCATGTGGTGAAGGTTGGCCTTACTCGGCCTGACATCCAGAATCCACTCGCACCGGGGTACAGGGGCCCGACAATGAACATCGACATGCGCGCATCTTTGATACCTCTTTTGGCGGCCGGCCTGAGCGTTGCTTCATCCATTGTTTTTGCGGCAGCCCCCATCGCCAGCCCTGACACCGCCACCACGCGCAGTGGTATCGCCGTTTCCATCCCGGTCATGGCGAACGACAGGGACCCGGACGGAAACACCTTTACCATCGGTTCTTTCCCCAAATCAGGCGCGGCCAAACACGGAACGGTGGTCCGGCAGGGTGCTAACGCCGTGTACAAACCTGCTGCGGGTTTTGCGGGCACGGACAGCTTCACCTACAGGCTGAGAGACAGCACGAACGCCTGGTCCACCGCCGCACGGGTCACGGTCACGGTCGTAGCGGCCCCCAACACACCGCCCGTGGCGCGAGCGGATTCCGTCAGCACCACTGCTCCGGATGCCGTGACGTTCAACCTGCTGGCAAACGACACGGACGCTAACGGAGACACGCTTACCGTCACCGCAAACAGCTCCCCCGCCAACGGCACAGTCACACGCAGTGGTGGCATGGCGACATACACGCCAGCCGCGGGCTTCAGCGGAACCAACTCGTTCAATTACCGGGTAAGCGATGGCAAAGGCGGCACTGCGAGTGCCACCGTTACCATCACCGTCGCACCCAAACCCAACGCGGCCCCTGTCGCCAGCGCCGACAGTGCCAGCACCACTTCGCCAGACGCGGTGACCCTGAACCTTGTCGCCAATGACAGCGACGTCGATGGCGATAGCTTGTCGATCACCGCCAACACAGCGCCTGCCAACGGCAGCGTCACTATCAGCGGTGGCTCCGCGACCTACACGCCCGTAGCGGGCTTCAGCGGCACAGATGCTTTCGGCTACACCCTGAGCGATGGCAAGGGCGGCAGCGCCACAGGCGCTGTCACCATCACCGTCGCACCCAAACCCAACACCGCGCCGGTTGCAGCGGCCGACAGCGCCAGCACCACTTCGCCAGACGCGGTGACCCTGAATCTTGTCGCCAATGACAGCGACGTCGATGGCGATAGCTTGTCGATCACCGCCAACACAGCGCCTGCCAACGGCAGCGTCACTATCAGCGGTGGCTCCGCGACCTACACCCCGGCACCGGGCTTCAGCGGCACCGATTCCTTTGGCTACTCGCTCGCCGATGGCAAGGGCGGTACCGCGACCGGCACCGTCACCGTCGCTGTGGCGCCCAAGCCCAACACCGCACCCGTCGCAACGGCAGACAGTGCCAGCACCACCTCGCCCAACGCGGTGACCGTTAACCTGCTCACCAATGACACGGACGAGGATGGCGACACCCTCTCCGTCACCGCCAACACGGCGCCCGCCAACGGCAGCGTGACTATCAGCGGGGGCTCTGCAACCTACACGCCCGCAGCCGGTTTCAGCGGCTCCGACGCCTTCTCCTACACCGTGAGCGACGGGAAAGGTGGCACAAGCTCGGGGTCGGTGACGCTGAACGTGGAGGCCACGCCGGCGCCTGAATTCATCAGCGGATCGGCGATATTGAACTGGAGCGTGCCCACTACCAGGTCGAACGGTGCGCCGCTCAGCATGGCGGAGATCGCCGGCTATGAAATCTATCTGCTCGCTGAATCCACAGGCGAGACATCCGTCATCACGCTGGACGATGGCTCGCTGACCAGTTACAGCATCGATGGTCTGTCGGCGGACACCTACCACTTTTCGATGGCCGCCAAGGACTCTGATG
>JBILEG010000555.1:0-2523 GCA_044352225.1 Pseudomonadales bacterium
CGACGACATCGAGCGCCAGCGCTACGAAAACGCGCTGGTGGTATCGCCCGACATAGGCGGTGTAGTGCGCGCCCGCGCAATCGCCAAGCAACTGAACGACCTCGACCTCGCGATCATCGACAAGCGCCGCCCCAAGGCCAACGAATCGCAGGTCATGCACATCATCGGTGAGGTCGAAGGCCGCACCTGCCTCGTGATCGACGACATGGTCGACACCGCCGGCACGCTCTGCAAAGCGGCACAGGCACTGAAAGACAACGGCGCCGCACGCGTCATCGCCTACTGCACGCACGCCGTGCTGTCGGGCAAGGCCATCTCCAACATTTCGGCATCGGTACTCGACGAACTCGTGGTCACCGACACCATCCCGCTCTCGGCCGAGGCCAAGGGCTGTGAGCGCATCCGCGTGCTGAGCAGCGCCTCGCTGCTCGCCGAGGCCGTGCGCCGCGTGAGCAACGAGGAATCCATCAGCGCGATGTTCGCCTGATAGACACGGCGGGGCATCCGCCCTTCCGTTTTCAACCCACGGCGGAACCGCTCCCGGTCGCAGGGACGGCACTCCGCACAACAGGAGCACAGACCATGTCTGCCCATTTCGAACTGAATGCCGTCTCGCGCGGCGACGCGGGGAAGGGTGCGAGCCGCCGCCTGCGTCACCAGGGACTTGTACCGGCCATCCTCTACGGCGGCGAAAACGCGCCGCAGACCGTCTCGCTATCGCACCGCGAGCTCGTCAAGGCGCTCGAAAACGAAGCCTTCTTCTCGAGCATCGTGACGATCAAGCTGGACGGCACGGAGCTGCAGGCCATCATCAAGGACCTCCAGCGCCACCCCGCCAAGCCCGTCGTCATGCACGCGGATTTCCAGCGCGTGAGCAAGGACCGCAAGATCAACGTCCACATCCCGTTGCACTTCATCAACCAGGACAAGTGCCAGGGTGTGAAGCTGCAAGCCGGCATGATCCAGCACAACGCGAACCAGATTTACATCACCTGCTTCCCGCAGGACCTGCCCGGGTACATCGAGGTCGACATGACCCCGTACAGCGTGGGCGAGTCGGCGCACATCTCGGATCTGAAGCTGCCTGAAGGCGTGGAGAGCGTTGCTCTGCTGCAAGGCCCGGAGCACGACCTGCCTTTGGCGACCGTGCTGGCCACCAAAGGCGGCCCGGTCGAGGAAAACCCCGCTGCGGCAGCCGCCGCTGCTGGCAAGGCAGCTTCTGGCAAAGCTCCTGCCAAGGCTGGCGCCAAGCCAGCAGCTGCAGCACCTGCAGCCAAGCCCGCCGCGAAGAAGAAGTAATCTCCGGAACCGGCCGCGGGCGCAGTACCCTGCCCCGCGGCCCCTGGCCGCACGGCGGTGCCCACGCCACTCGCACTCATCGTGGGCCTTGGCAATCCCGGGGCGGAGTACGCTCGCACGCGGCACAACGCGGGAGAAGACTTCGTCCGCGAGATCGCCAGAGCCTTCAATGCCACGCTGAAAGCCGAGCCCCGTTTCAACGGGCTCACGGCGCGGCTGACGCTCGCCGGGCAGGACACACGGCTGCTGATACCGCAGACGTTCATGAACCGCAGCGGCCAGGCCGTCGGCCCGATGGCCGGCTTTTTCAAGCTCTCGCCCGCGCAGATCCTGGTGGCCTATGACGAGCTGGATCTGCCGCCCGGCGAGGTACGCTTCAAAGAAGGCGGCGGCCATGGCGGCCACAACGGCGTGCGCGACATCATCGCGGCGCTGGGCAACCAGAATGCTTTTTACCGGCTGCGGATCGGCATCGGCCACCCGGGCAGCCGCGAGCGGGTGAGCCCGCACGTGCTCTCGCGGCCGTCGCTGGACGACAGGATCCGCATCGACAGGTGCATCGACGAGGCGCTGCGTGCGCTACCCGAGGCGGTGAAGGGCAACTGGCCCATCGCCATGAACACACTGAACAGCTTCAAGGTCGAGTGAGACATGGGATTCAACTGCGGCATCGTAGGCCTCCCCAACGTGGGCAAGTCCACCCTTTTCAACGCGCTCACGCGCGCCGGCATCGCGGCACAGAACTTCCCGTTCTGTACCATCGAGCCCAACACCGGCATCGTGCCGGTGCCCGATCCGCGGCAGGACCGGATCTCCGCCATCGTCAAACCACAGCGCATCGTGCCCACCACGATGGAGTTCGTGGACATCGCGGGCCTGGTGGCCGGCGCCTCGAAGGGCGAGGGTCTCGGCAACCAGTTCCTCGCCAACATCCGCGAGACCGACGCCATCGCGCACGTGGTGCGCTGCTTTCGCGATGACAACGTGGTGCATGTCTCCAACCGCATCGACCCGCTGAACGACATCGAGGTGATCAACACCGAGCTCGCGCTGGCAGACCTCGAGAGCGCCGAGCGGCAACTGCAGCGCGTCTCGCGCGTGGCAAAGGGCGGCGACAAGGAAGCCGTGAAGCAGCGTGACCTCCTGGAGCGGCTGATCCCGCTGCTGAACGAGGCGCGCCCTGCACGCGCGCTGGCGGTATCAAGCGATGAAGAGCGCCTGCTG
>JBILEG010000557.1:0-2517 GCA_044352225.1 Pseudomonadales bacterium
CGATGGCGCGGACACCGTTACCGATTTCACGCCAGGCGGCACGCAGGACCGCATCGACATCGAGGGCTACGCCGCCGCGCTCGAGATCCGCCAGGACGGCACGGACACGCTGATCGTGCTCTCGGCAACGGATTCGCTGCGCTTGCAGGGCGTTTCTGCTGCATCGCTCGAGGCGCAGGACCTGCGCTTCCTCGCGCCGGCGCTCGCGGCGCAGCCAGTCGTGCCCGATGCGCCACTTGCGCCCCTCGCGCCGGATGCGCCCGCAGAGCCGCAGGTAACGGCGCTGGCGCGCATCGGCACGGCGCGGGGCGAGGTGCTGCCGGGCACAGCACAGGCCGACATCCTCTTCGGGCTCGAAGGCAATGACACGCTGCCCGCTGCTGCGGGCGATGACCTGCTGCGTGGCGGCGAGGGCAACGACAGCCTGCAGGGCGGTGCGGGCAATGACACGCTGATCGGCGGTGCCGGACGCGACCTGCTCTCGGGCGGCGATGGCGCGGACGCTTTCGTCTTCGACGACGCCGACACGGGCGGCAGTTCTGCCGCGCTCTGCGATCTCATCACGGATTTCAACCGCGCTGCGGGCGACCGCATCGACCTCTCGGGCATTGATGCCACGCGCATCTACGGCGATGCCGCGTTTGTGTTCATCGGCGAGGCGGCTTTCAGCGGCCAGCAGGGCGAGTTGCGGCAGCAACGCTACGCCGGCGATACGCTGCTGCTGGGCGATCTGGACGGCGATACTCTCGCCGACGTGTGGCTCCGTGTGTCCGGTGTGCAGGTTTTCGAGGCCGGGGATTTCCTGCTCTGAGCGCCTGCCTCAGCCCCGCGCCCTGAAGCCCACCCGCATCTCCTTGTACCCCTCCATGAAGATCGAGCGCGTGTGGCGGGGTGGTGCGAGCAGCCTGAACGCCGTCATGCGCTTCACGATCTCGGCGAGCATCACCTCGAGGTTCAGCCGCGCCTGGTGCACGCCCACGCAGTAATGCCCGCCCTGCCCGAAGGTCCGGTAGTGCTTGCGCGCGAGGGCGGGCGCCCGGGTGATGTCGAAGCGCTCGGGATCGGGGAAGAACTCGGGATCGCGGTTCGGCGAGCCCAGCACGCAGACGAGTTTGTCGCCCTTGCGGATGCGTTCGCCCAGGAAGTCCATGTCCTCGGTGGCGGTACGGCGCAGATATACGACCGTGTTCTGGTGGCGCAGGAACTCCTCCACGGCGCCTGGCACCAGCGAGGCGTCCTCTTCGAGCAGGCGGTACTGCTCCGGGTGGAGGATCAGCTGGTGCAGGCCGAGCGCCAGCGTGTTGCGCGTGGTTTCGAGTCCGCCCACGAGAAGGTTGTTGAAGAGCCGTCCGAATTCGGCATCGTCGAGTGCGCGGCCATCGACGCTCGCCTCCAGCACTTCCATCGTCATGCTGGGACGCGGGTTCCGCCGGTGGTCGGCGGCGAGTTCCGCGCCGAAGGTGATGAGGTCCATCGAGGCCTGGAATCCCGCCATGCGGCTCTCTGCAAAATCGGGGTCGTCGGCCATCGACAGCGTGTTCACCAGCTGCACCACGCGCGCGTAATCCCCTGCGCGCACCCCGAGCAGTTCGAACATCACGCGCATCGGCATCTGCATCGCCACGTCGTTCACGAACTCGCACTCGCCGCGTGCGATCACGGCATCCACGATCTCGCGCGCGGCGTTTTCCATGGCGGGCCGGCGGCTCTCGAGCGCCTTCAGGCGGAATGCGTGATCGATCAGCGAGCGGTATTTCCGGTGCTCGGGTGGGTCCATGAAGGTGAGCGATTTCTGCTGCTCGGCCAGCACCTCGGGCGGGAAGTCGTCGAGGATGGGGCTGAAGGCGTTGGTGAAGAGCGAGGGCGTCTTCAGCACGTGATCGATGTCTTCCTGCCGGAACAGCAGCCAGTGCCCGCCGCTGTAGTCGTCCGTTTCCCGGAGGATGCGGTGCTGCGCGCGCAAATCGTCGATCAGTGCCCGCGGCGTGCCGTTGGCGAAGCGCTCGAAATCCAGCAGCGTGTGGACGGGGCAGCGGCTCATGGCGGTTCTCGGCGGGGAGCAGGGGCCTCATGGTAATCGCAGCGCGCCTGCGCGGGTGAGGGCGGCATCAGCGCAGGGGCTTTGCGTATACTCGGTCCGGTCTTCATACCCGCGAGGATCGTCCCGTGCCCAGCCCCGAACTCGCCGCGATCCTTGCCCATGTGCCCGCGGATTTCGCCGATCCATCGGCCGACCACCAACACGTGCGCCGCACCTTCGCGCCCTTCCACGGGCACCCCGTGCGGCCGGAACTGCAGATGGATTTTCCCGTGTTGGGCGGCGTGCGCTGCGGGCGCTACACCGACGCGACACTCCCTTCCGATGCCCGCATCCTGTTCCACTGCCACGGGGGGGCTTTCGTCTCCTGTCCTCTGGATGTGTACCACTTCTACGCCGACATGCTGCTGCGCTATACGGGCAGCGCGGTGGTGATGCCCGATTATCGCCTCGCGCCGGAGCACCGCTTTCCGGCCGCG
>JBILEG010000101.1:0-9395 GCA_044352225.1 Pseudomonadales bacterium
TACCAGCATCACGATCCGTTCGCTCGCCTGGGACGGAGACGAAATCCATGCCTGGGGCGGTGGCGGTATCGTTGCCGACTCCGTCTGCGATACCGAATACCGTGAGAGCCTCACGAAGGTCGAACCGCTGCTGGAGGAACTGCAACCAGGCGCAATCGCGGCCCTGCTCAGAGATCCCTGATGCTCGCCGCCCGGAAGGCATCGCGCAGACGCGAGTAGCCCACCACCGACGGAAACTGCGGGAACTCCGCGATCACCCGCTCGGGCGCATTGAACAGGATGCCCGCGTCGGCCTCGGCGAGCATGGTGGTGTCGTTGTAGGAGTCGCCCGCCGCGATCACGCGGAAATTGAGCGACTTGAGCGCCTTTACCGCCTGACGTTTGGGGTCCTTCTGGCGCAGCACATAATCCGTCACCCGCCCTGCCGCGTCCGCTTCCAGACGATGGCAAAAGAGGGTCGGGTTGCCCAACTGCCGCATCAGCGGTGCGGCGAATTCGTAATAGGTGTCCGACAGGATCAGCACCTGGAAGCGCTCGCGCAGCCAGTCGAGGAACTCGCCTGCACCTTCCAGCGGCTGCATGGTCTCGATCACGGCCTGGATGTCGGGGAGTTTCAGACCGTGCTGGTCGAGCAGGCGAAGGCGCTGCTTCATCAACACGTCGTAGTCAGGCACATCCCGTGTGGTGGCACGCAACTCCGGGATGCCCGTGCGATCGGCGAATTCGATCCAGATCTCGGGAATGAGGACCCCTTCGAGGTCCAGGCAGGCAAGTTCCATGACGTTCCTCAACAACAGCGCCGCATCGCGGCAGGTCAATACGTAGGCAATTCCATATCGGCGAAAAGCTCGTCCAGCGCACCCGTGCCGTGACGCTCGCAAGCCGCCTCGATCACACGCCGGGTGAGATGGGGTGCGAAGAGTTCGATGAACTCGTACATGAAACCGCGCAGGAAGGTTCCGCGCCGGAAGCCGATGCGGGTAACGCTGGGCTTGAAGAGCGCGCTCGCGTCCAGAACCGCAAGATCGCTGTCCTGTACATCGTCCACCGCCATGCGCGCCACGATGCCGATGCCCAACCCCAGACGAACGTAGGTCTTGATCACGTCTGCATCAGTGGCGGTGAAAACGACGCGCGGCGTGAGCCCCCTTTCGCGGAAGGCCTCATCGAGCTTCGAGCGGCCGGTGAAGCCGAAGACGTAGGTGACGATGGGGTGCTTGGCTACATCTTCGAGCGTGAGCCGCCGGAGCGCGGCGAGCGGATGACCACGCGGCACCACCACGCAGCGGTTCCAGCGGTAACACGGCATCATCACCAGGTCTGCAAAATGCTCCATCGCCTCGGTGGCGATCGCGAAATCCACCGTGCCCGCGGCGGCCATCTCGGCTATCTGCACGGGCGTGCCCTGATGCATGTGCAAAGCCACATCCGGATAGCGCTCCATGAACGCCTTGATCACGGGCGGCAAGGCGTAACGGGCCTGGGTGTGCGTGGTTGCGATGGCCAGCGTGCCGCGCTGGTCGTTGCGGCACTCCTGTGCGACCTGGCGAATGGCCTCTGCGGTGCGCAGGATCTCGCCGGCACGCGCAAGGATGGCTTCACCCGCAGGTGTCACGCGGGTCAGGTGCTTGCCGCTGCGCTCGAAGATCTCGACGCCGAGCTCATCCTCGAGCAGGCGGATCTGTTTGCTGATGCCCGGCTGCGAGGTGTAGAGCGCCTGAGCGGTCGCAGAGACATTGAGATCATGGCGTGCCACTTCCCAGATGTAACGCAGCTGCTGGAGTTTCATGCGCGGGGGGGCCCTTCAGCGATTGGCGATGCCATGGGGCACGTGTCCGGTGGGGACCAGTTCGCTGGCCGGTTCGCAATGCGCTTTCTGGTCGTCGAAGAAAACGTCTGCACCGTAGGCTGCGAGGAATTCAGCCTTGGTCATGCCACCGAGGAACAATGACTCGTCGATGCGGATATTCCACGCACGCAGCGTGCGTACGACCCGCTCGTGCGCAGGCGCGGCACGCGCCGTCACCAACGCGGTGCGTATCGGGCAGGCGTCATGCGGGAACTCGTGCTGCAATCCGTGCAAAGCAGACAGGAAGGCCTTGAAAGGCCCGCCCGACAAGGGCTCGCGCGCGGCCTGCTGCTCGCTCTGTGTGAAGGCAGCGAGCCCTTGGCTCTTGTAGACCTGTTCAGCCTCGTCGGAAAAGAGCACTGCATCCCCGTCGAAGGCGAAGCGCAACTCCGGATCGTTGGCCGCGGCAGCGCCCGAGGGCAGAAAGGTAGCGGCGGCCACGCCCTGCTCAAGCGCCTGCCGAACATCGCCGGCCTCCGTGGAAAGGAAAAGATGGCAGCCGAAAGCACTCACGTAACGCCAGGGGCTACGCCCACCGCAAAACGCGGCACGCGAGATCTTGAGGTCGTGGTGCTGGATGCTGTTGAAGACCCGGAGCCCGGTATCCGCCGTGTTCCTGGAGAGCAGGATCACCTCCACTCGCGGGTCCCCCGGAAGCAGATCGTTCAGGCGCAGCAGCTTCTGCACCAGCGGGAAGGCATCGCCAGGGGCCAGAATCTCGTCCTCGTGGGAGATCTGGTAGCGATGATAGGCGTCCACTCCCTCACGCTCGAAGATCTCGTGGCTTGCGTCCAGATCGAAGAGCGCGCGAGAGGAGATCGCGATCACCAGCTTGTTGTCAGCGGCTGCGACCATGGCGTGTGGCTCTCCGTGGCAGGGCCGCTAGTGTCGCATTCCCGCGCAGCCGCGAGAACCCGTTCTGTCAGGGGGTGCCCAGCACCTGAGCGCGCTGGGGAAAGAGCCCGAAGATCCCCCCGGTGTGCACGAAAACGATGTCCTCGGCATCGCGGAGCCGCGACGCTTCGAGCTCCTGCAAGAGCCCGTGGAAGGCCTTGCCGGTGTACACAGGGTCGAGCAGAAGTCCCTCGGTCCTCGCCACGCGGCGGATGGTCGCCAGGGTGGCTGCATCCGATACGCCGTAGCCCGGGCCGATGTACGCATCCAGGGTGCTGATCCGGAGTGCGCCCAGATCGAGCGTGCTCCCGGAGCGCGCGCGCCAGTCGCCGAGGTCCGCGAGCACCTTCTGGCGGAACCACGCCGCATCGTCGCAGACCGCTACGCCGTGAACCTGGCAGGCCGGCACATGCAGGTGCAAGCCGGCGGTGAGCCCTGCCTGGGTCCCACCCGAGCCGGTGGCGACCACGAGATGGCGCGGGCGGATCCCCGCCGCGCGGAAGTCCGCCGCGAGTTCCTCGCTGGCACTGAGGTAACCCCAGACGCCGAGCCCGTCGCTGGCGCCGGTCGGAATGATGAATGGACATCGCCCGCTCGCTCGCGCCCGTGCGCCGTGCATCTCGAGCAAGTCGGGCAACTCTGCCTGATACCGACGGGCCGGGTAGGCGTGAACGCTCGCGCCGACCAGCTGGTCGAGGAACAGATTCCCGTCGGGGTCCTCCGGCAGCTCTCCGCGCAGCACGAGTTCGACGGTCAGACCCAGCCTGGCGCCGAGCAGCGCAGTGGCACGGCAGTGGTTCGACTGCAGCCCGCCGCAGGTGATCAAGGTGTCCGCTCCCTGGTGAAGGGCCTCGGCGATCACGAACTCGAGCTTGCGGACCTTGTTGCCGCCGGCGCCCGATTCGCTGAGGTCATCACGCTTGACCCAGATACGAGGTCCGCCGATCTCGGTGGAGAGGCGGTCAAGCGGCTGAAGCGGCGTCGGCAGGCGCGCCAGCGCGATCCTGCGCGGCGCGCGCATGCTCGCTTACTTCTTCTCGCCGGCCGCGCCGACGCCTTTCAGGGTGCCCTTCGGAAGCAGGTTCTGGACGGCCCACTTCTGCACCTTGATCTCTACGTTCTCGGCGATCTTCACCACCACAAAGTCCTGCTCGATGGCGGTGATGCGCCCGAGGATGCCGCTGGAGGTGGCGACCTCGTCTTTGACCTGCAGGGCACCGAGCATCTGCTCGTGCTCTTTCTGGCGCTTGCGCTGCGGACGGATGGCGATGAAATAGAACAGGACAAAAATCCCGGCCATGAAGACGAAGGAGATCATCGGATCGGACCCGGGCGGTGCGCCCGCGGACTGCGCATATGCTTGGGGGAAAAAGGACATCGCTTACTCCTGCAGTGTGTGGACTCGCATCATCCGGGCATCCGGCCCGTCATTGTGCCGTCGTGTCTCGCGGCGGCCAATCAAAATCCATCGTGAGTGGCGCGTGATCGGAAAAGCGCTCGTCGCGATACACCGACTCGGCACACACTTGTGCGGCAATGCCTGGGGTGGTGACCATGTAATCGAGACGCCACCCCACATTGTTCTCACGGGCACGCCCGCGGTTGGACCACCAGGTGTACTGATCGGGATGCGGGTTCACGATACGGAACGCATCCACGAAGCCGACGGGACCTAAAAGTTCGTCCAGCCATGCCCGCTCCTCGGGCAGAAAGCCCGAGTTCTTCCGGTTTCCCCGCCAGTTCTTGAGATCGATCTCCTTGTGGCAGATGTTCCAGTCCGCGCAGATGACCCACTCCCGGCCACTCTCGCGGAGTTCGCGCAGATGGGGCATCAGACGCGTCATCATCTCGATCTTGCGTGCCTGCCGCTCCGGCCCCGAACTGCCGGAGGGCATGTACAGCGACACCACCGACAGACCCGGGAAATCGGCCTGCAACCAGCGCGCCTCGCTGTCGACAGGCTCCCAGCCCAATCCCTGCGTCACCGCATCGGGTTTGCGTCGGGAGTAGAGCGCCGTTCCCGCATAACCCGGGCGTTCGGCATCGTAATAGAAACAGTGATAACCCTCGGGGCGGAAGTGGCCGTCGCTCAACTGGTCGATGCGCGCGCGCGTTTCCTGCACACACACCACGTCTGCATCCTGCGCGGACAACCAGCGGAAAAAACCCTTGTCGGCGGCAGATCGAATGCCGTTCGCGTTGAACGTGATGATCCTCATGGGCGGGCCATCACCATGAAGGTGCCACTCGCCTTGAACTGCAATACATCGCCCAGGAACACCTCCGATTCGGCAACCGCCGTGGTGCGCCCCAGATGCAATACGTGGGAGCGGCACAGCAATGTGCCTTCACGTGCGCCCTGAAGGTAACGGCAACTCATCTCGGCTGTGACAGCAAAGCGGTCTGGCGGCAAGCGCCCGTAGATGGCCGCACTAAGGCCCGTATCCGCCAGGCTCGCGTACACACCGCCGTGCACCACGCCGACGCTGTTCAGGAACTCTGCTTCAATCGGCAACTCGAGCTCGGCGCCCTCATACCCCACCGATACGAAACGGATACCGAGGTGCTCGATGAACGGGCTGCGAAATCTCTGCTGCGCGCCTGTCATACGGCCTCCCAATCGAGGATGATCTTGCCGGACTGCCCGGATGCCATGGTCTCGAATCCCTCCTGAAAGCGCGACAGCGGCAGCCGGTGCGTGATCACGGGATCCAGATCGAGGCCTGACTGTATGAGGCCGGACATGCGGTACCAGGTCTCGAACATCTCGCGCCCGTAGATGCCCTTGATCGTGAGGCCCTTGAAGATGATCCGGCTCCAGTCGAGGCTCATCTCCCCCGGCGGGATCCCCAGAACCGCGACGCGGCCTCCGTGGTTCATGGTCTCGAGCATCGCGCGGAATGCCGAGGGCACGCCCGACATTTCGAGCCCCACATCGAAGCCCTCGGTCATCCCCAGTTCTTCCATGACGCTTTCGAGGCTGCGCTCGTTCACGTTGATCGCGAGCGTCGCGCCCATCCGGCGGGCCAGAGCGAGCCGGTATTCGTTCACGTCGGTGATCACCACGTGCCGTGCGCCGCAGTGACGTGCCACCGCCACCGCCATGATGCCTATAGGCCCCGCACCGGTGATCAGAACATCCTCGGCCACGAGATCGAAAGAAAGCGCTGTGTGCACCGCGTTGCCAAAGGGATCGAAAATGGAGGCCAGATCGTCGCTCACGGCATCGGGCAGCCTGTAGGCATTGAACGCGGGGATCACCAGATACTCCGCAAAGCAGCCCTGGCGGTTGACGCCCACACCGACTGTGTTGCGGCAGAGATGACGCCGTCCCGCGCGGCAATTACGGCAGTAGCCGCAAGTGATGTGGCCCTCGCCCGTGACGCGATCACCCACCTTGAAGCCACCGACTTCCTGGCCCACCTCCACCACTTCGCCCACGTATTCGTGCCCGATGACCATAGGCACACGGATGGTGGCGCGCGACCACGCGTCCCAGTTGAAGATGTGGGTGTCGGTGCCGCAGATGGCGGTCTTGCGGATGCGGATGCGAAGATCGTTATGCCCGCACACCGGCTCCGGGACATCTGTCATCCAGATGCCGGGTTCGGCTTTCAGTTTTGCGAGAGCCTTCACCTGAGGCGCTCCGGAGCAACACGGGTGTGAATGATACCCGCCGGTGGGGCGCTCTGGCGCCCCCCGCAGCAGCGCGACTCACAGCCGGAAGCGAGGTCGAAGCCCGACCGTATCGACCCCTCGAATCCGGGGGCCGATGTCCCCGTCCTTCATCACCGGCACCGGAAGTGTGAGCAGCGGCCGACGGAGAGCGAATGACGGAAGATCGCCATCTTCTGGTGTACGTCAAGACCGAGGGCGTGCATTACAGCAACTGGCCGCCGTCGATACCGAAGCTCACCCCGTTCACGTAGCGCGCCTCGGAGGATCCGATGTATGCCACCGCCGCTGCGATCTCCTCGGGTTCGGCGGCTTCGCAGAGCGGGAACAGGCGTTGCACAAGCGCGGGATCGATATCCGCGGGAATGCTGTACGTCGACGCGAGCCCCGTGTTCACACCGCCCGGGCAGATGGCATTCGCGCGGATGCCGTCTCCCGAGAACTCCACCGCCAGTGCGCGCATCAGGCTTGCAACCGCCGCTTTGGATGCACCGTAGGCACTCCAGTACGCCGCGCCGGCAATCGCCGATGCCGAGGAAATGGTGACGATGTTGCCGCGGGTTGTCTTCAGGTGCGGGATCGCGGCCTGGCAGAGCACCATCACACTGCCCACGTTGATCCGGAACACCCTCTCCCAGTCGCCGAGCTTCAGGTCGAGGAAATGATCGGCGCGGCAGACACCGGCGATGTTGCACAGCACATCGAGTTGCCCCAGGCGCTCCACCGTAACCGCGACCAGATCGCGGCAGCTTGCCTCGTCGATGGCATCAAAGCGCTGCGTCTCGGCGCGACCGCCATTCGCGCGGATCAGTCCAGCCACCTCGATCGCGCCAGCCTCGTTGATGTCGGCCAGCATGAGGGCTGCGCCCTCCTCCGCCAGCCTGAGCGCGCTCGCTCGGCCTATGCCCGCCGCTGCGCCCGTGACAAGACAGACCTTGCCTTCATAGCGTTTCATCCTGCCTCCCGGTATGGAGTGCCGTGCACTCATTGCATGATCGATAGCGGCTGTACGGCACCAGCGTGTCAGCAGGCGTGAACCTCACGGCATGGCTGGCCGGGAGCATCCTGACGTAGCTGAAATCGACATGGCCCGCGGAAGTCGGCATCGCACATGATGCGATCAGCCAGGCCTGACCCAGTCGGGCGCATCGTGACCCGCGTGACGGGGAAAGGCCTGCGGCAGGCCGCCCATGCCGAGAATGGCGGCGTTCCCCGACCACCAGACGGCGTTGCCCGTGCGACGCGTGATCCGCCAGCCGGCCGGGGTTCGGCGCAGTTCGTCGTTGTACCAGGCACCGATCAGCAATGACGCATCGGGAGCGGCAGCGTTCAGGATGTGCTGCGCGACGAGATAGCTGCGCGCCTGCGCCACGTCACCCTCGACGCGCAGCAAGGGCGCGTTCGCGACGTGGTGCGTGGCATCAAGTGCACCCAGACCCGCGCGGCAGGCCGCCTGATACCCTGCGAGATCCACCGTGCCAACGCCGGGGATATCGATGGCAGCCTCTGGCACGAACACCTGCTCCAGCAGATGCAGGGCGCGGGAATCAAGCGCTACCGGGTAGAGCAGCAGCACTTGCTGGATCTCGTGGATATCGGCGAGTTCCTGAAGCGTCGTCATGGTCATGCTTCCTGAGGGCGTGAATGTTGGGATGCTCGGGAGCGTGGCGCGACGGCGCATCATCCGATCGCATGAGCACACGCCGCGGCGACGGCAGTGTACTCTTCCCGCAGCGGTCCACGGGCTCGCTCACCATAACCAGAAGGACATCCGTGATGGTTCCCGGCGACTCCGGATCAGGCCCTGTCACCGCCACTCGGGGATTTCTCGGCTGGCGCATGATCGCGCTGGGTTTCCTGGCGGCAAACCTCGCGATCGGGCTCACCTTCGGCACCTTCGGGGTGCTGATCAAGCCGGTGGCAGCCGAGCTCGGCGCGAGCCGTGGGCTCGCCTCGTTCGGTATCGCGGTGATCCTGCTGCTGATGGGCGTGGCCGGCCCCGTTCTGGGCGTCGCGTTCCGGCATGTGCGCATCCGCAGCGTGATGATCAGCGGCGCTGTGCTCATGGCAGGAGGCTTCCTGCTGGCAGCGCGCGCGCAGTCGTTCACGGCCTTCATGCTCGGTTACAGCATCATCGGTGGCGCGGGATGCGCGATGCTGGGGATCATCCCTGCCTCAACCCTGATGGCGAACTGGTTCGTCGCGAAACGCGGGATGGCACTCGGCCTGATCAGCGTGCCCCTGCTCGTCGCAGCCGCGCCGCCTGTCGCGGCGTGGATCGCTGAGGCGCGAGATTGGCGATTCGCGCTGACCGTGCAAGCGGGCGTCCTCCTTTTACTGCTGCCGCTGCTCTGGCTGGTCGTCGACCGGCCGGAGGATGTGGGGCAATCGCCCCTCGGCGCGAACGGACCGCAGACGGGCGGCGCCGCGCCACAGCCGCCGGGAGCGGGTTACGGCAGCTTGCTGCGCGATCGGTATTTCTGGGGAATCCTGATCAGTGCGGGCCTGATCACCACCGGTGGCATTGTCATCGTGAGTCATCTGGTGCCCTTCGCGACTGACAGCGGCATCTCGCCCACCAAGGCAGCGGCCCTGCTCAGCGTGAACGGCACCGCGTCGATGGTGGGTGCGCTGATGTGCGGGATCATCGCCGACCGTATCGGCGCGCGACTCACGGTGGGAATGATAGGCGTGGTGCTGGCGGTGCTCTGGAGCCTGCTGCTGGCCTTCCCGCGCTACGAGGTGATCGTGATCCTGCTGGTCGGCATCGGCCCCTGCAGCGGTGGTCTGCACCCCGCCTTCGCATCCCTGCTGGCAAATGCCTTCGGGCGTGAGGCTTTTGCCTCGGCTTTGGGTCTTGCGACGCTGCTGATGCTGCCCTTTACCTTCTTTGCCGCACCACTTGCGGGTGCGATCTACGATGCGAGGGGCGACTACGACACCGCCTTTGCACTCGAGATCGCCGCCTTCGCAGTCG
>JBILEG010000102.1:0-9374 GCA_044352225.1 Pseudomonadales bacterium
CGCGAAACCTGCGTACTGCTCCGCGTGTTCTGCGAAGACCTTTTCCGTGCGCTCGGTGAGCAGTGGCCCCAGCCATACCGACACCGCTGCGACGCCGTGCTCGCGCAGGTCGAAGGACATGTCCCAGGCCATCTTGTCGAGGCCGGCTTTTTGCGCGCCGTAGGCCGGCCCGTGCATGTAGCAGGCCGCCCCGAAGGAGGATCCCATCGCGATCAGCCCGCTGCGCGCCGGCACCATGAGATGCGCGGCGTGCCAGCTGGCGATGAAGGCCGAACGCAGGCCCACGTCGAGGATGCGCGCGATACCGGGGCTCTTTTCCCAGAAGCCGGCGGGCAACACCAGTTCGTCGTGGATGAAGGCTACGTTGTTGAAGAGGATGTCGAGGCGTCCGCTTTCTTCACGGACTCTGTCGAACACCGCTGCGACCTGGGCATCGTCTGCGTGGTCGCAGTGGACGGCGATGCCGCGTCCGCCGGCGGCATCGATCTCGCGGGCGGTCTGGTGAATGGTGCCCGGCAAGGGCGCGTCACCTTCCTGCTCGGAGCGGCCCGTCACGTACACGGTGTAGCCGCGCATCCCGAGGCCGATGGCCACGCCCTTGCCCGCGCCACGGCTGGCGCCTGTGACCAGGGCGATCCGTGATCCCGTCATGATCTGCTCCCGTGTTGCCGGAGTATCCGCGAAGCATGCTAGCACAGCGATCCGCGGGCTCTCGCGCCTCACCCGGCGAGGCTTTCACGGCGCGGCAGGCTTGCGTAGAGTGCGCGATCCGGAGGAGGGCGAGATGTCTGGCTGGAAGTACTTCGCGAAGTTCCACACCTGGGTCTACCGCAAGAGCGGTGGCCGCATCATGGGCGAGGTCGGTCTAGGTCGTAAGATCCTGCTGCTGAGCACGCGGGGCCGCAAGAGCGGCGTGGCGCGCACCAGTCCTCTGGTGTACATGGCAGACGGACACAGCTTCGTCGTGTACGGATCGAACGGCGGGCAGGAAGTGCCTCCCGCCTGGTTCCTCAACCTGCAGTCGGGCCCCGAGGCAGAGGTGGAAGTGGGGGCGCGCCGTGTGCGTGTGCGTGCCCACGTGGCCGAGGGGTCCGAGGCAGAGCGTCTCCTTCCCCTGGCGCATGCCTACAACCCGCACTGGGCGGGCTACCAGCAGCGTTGTCAGCGCCGCATACCGCTCGTGGTGCTGAGCCCGGTCGGGTCCGCGTGACATCGGCAGCCGGTTTCTGCTGCTGGTGCGGTGCCGCAGGTGCTACGGACACCTGCGCGACCTGCGGCAAATCAGTGTCTCCGGGTCCCAAAGTGCTGGTGGCCTGTTTCGTGTTCCAGGGGGAGCGACTGCTCTGGATGCGTCGGGCGGAGCCGCCCCAAGCGGGCTTCTGGGCGATTCCAGCAGGCTATCTGGAAACGGGCGAGACGCTCGCCGAGGCCGCGGCCCGGGAGTTGCGGGAAGAAACGGGGCTTTCGCTCGATCCTGCTGCGCTCAGCCTCTACAGTCTGGGCTCGATCACGCAGATCGATCAGGTCTACATCGCGTTCCGCGCCACGGTGGGGGATGTGCGTTGCCAGCCGGGATCAGAGGCGCTCGATGTGAGATTCTTCGCTGAACACGAACTGCCCTGGGACGAGGTCGCCTTCCCCAGCGCCAATTACTCCATACAGATGGCCTACGACGACATCAGTCGCGGCTCCCACGGCTTGTACCTCGCGCGCCATGATCGCGGCGAATTGCTCGACCAGTTGTCTGCGGCAACCGCTTGAGGTTTGCCGGCCCCGAGACCCATTGCGTATCCTTCAGCCCCACCATGAGGAACCCCACAGGATGAACCTGTTCGACTTCGCGCCCGGTCGCGAGGGCTATTACGGCAACTACGGTGGCTGTTTCCTGCCCGAGATCCTCCACAGCACCATCGAGGAACTGCAAGCGGGCTTCCGCGCCGCCAAGCAGGACCCGAGCTTCTGGCAGGAGTACCGTACCCTCCTGTCCGAGTATTCCTGCCGGCCCACGCCGGTGACGTACCTCGCCAACCTCTCGCGCGATCTCGGTGGCGCCCAGATCTATGTGAAGCGCGAAGACCTTAACCACACGGGCTCGCACAAACTGAACAACGTGATGGGGCAGGGGTTGCTCACCAAGCGCCTCGGCAAGACGCGTGTGATCGCCGAGACGGGCGCCGGGCAGCACGGTTTCGCTACAGCCACCATGGCGGCCAAGTTCGGATTCAGCTGCCGCATATACATGGGCGCGGTCGACATCGCCCGCCAACGCCCGAACGTCTTCTGGATGGAGAACCTCGGCGCCGAGGTGGTTTCAGTGCAGGACGGCCAGCAAACGCTGAAAGACGCCATCAACGAGGCCATGCGCGACTGGGCCACCAACATGGCCGACACCCACTATGTGCTGGGCACGGCCTGTGGCGCGCACCCCTTCCCCGAGATGGTGAGCTGGTTCCAGTCGGTGATCGGTATCGAGGCACGCGAGCAGATCCTGAAAGCGGCAGGCAAACTGCCCGACCGGGTCTATGCCTGCGTGGGCGGCGGCTCAAATGCCATCGGCCTCTTCCAGGGCTTCATCGACGATGCCTCCGTGGAACTGGTGGGCTGCGAGGCGGGTGGCTTCGGTCCCGGCGTGGGCAAGCACGCTGCGCGCCTTGCCTACAACGACGCCTCGGTGGGTGTTGCGCAGGGGATGAAGACCTACTTCCTGCAGAACGACGAAGGCAACATGAACGAGACCCACTCGATCTCGGCGGGCCTCGATTACATCGGCGTGAACCCGATACTCGTGCATCTCTGGGAGCAGGGGCGAGTGCGTTTCGAGGCGGCTACCGATGCTGAAGTGGCGGAGGCCCTTCGCCTCGTGATGCGCCGTGAAGGGCTCATCCCGGCGCTGGAGAGCACGCACGCCTTCGTGCGCGCGATCCGCGAGGCGCCCTCCATGCGCAAGGACGAGGTGATCCTCATCAACCAGTCGGGGCGTGCCGACAAGGACATCTTCACGGTGGCAGAGGCCCTCGGGGATGCCAAGTGGAAGCAGTTCATCACCTCCAAGGCGGCGCTATATGCAGCTGAATGACTACATCGCGGAGCGGCTGGCGCACCGTCGCCCGCTACTGATGACCCACGTCGTCTGCGGCTATCCCAGCTTTGAAGACAACTGGCGCGAACTCGAGATCATGGCCGAGCGGGGCGTGGCCTTCGTGGAGCTGCAGTTCCCGTTCTCGGAGCCCTCGGCAGACGGCCCGCTCTTCGTGAAGGCGAACCAGGAGTCGCTCGCGCGCGGAACCACCGTGGCGCAGTGCCTGGAGTTCATGGCCCGCGTCACGGCTGCATTTCCCTTCCGTGTCCTGATGATGGGCTACTACAACACCGCCTTCAAAATGGGACACGCCACCTTCGTGGATCGTCTGGCGCAGGCCGGTGCTTGCGGTTACATCCTGCCCGATCTCCCGCTCGAAGAGGCCGCGCCGCTGCACATGCTCGCGGACGCGAAGGGCCTCTCTCCCATCGTACTGATGACCCCCACGAGCACAGATGCCCGGCTCGCGCAGCTGGGCGGCGTGGCGCGTGGCTTCGTCTACTGCGTGGCGCGGCGTGGCGTTACCGGTGCCAGCACGCAGATGGACGACGAGGTCTCCACCTTCCTCTCGCGCTGTCGGGCTGCCACCTCGTTGCCGCTCGCCGTGGGTTTTGGCGTGAGCACGGCCGAGGACCTGCGTTTCATCGGCGAGAACGCCGAGATCGCGATCATCGGCACGGCCGCGTTGCGTGCCTGGGAGCAGGGCGGAGAGTCGGCCCTTAGCGCCTTCTTCGACGGACTCGGGGTCTGAGGCATCGCCCGTGACGAGCAGCCGTCGGAGCCTGGTCAAGGCTGCTGCGGGTCTCGGATTGGTGGCGTGCGGCGCGGGCTTCTGGCGCGCGGCCCACGAGGGCGTGTTCGACGTGGGCGAGGGACCTGCATATGCGCCGTGGGATGATTGGCGCGCGGGCCTGAACGAGGGGCCGCTGGCGCTGGTCCGCGCCGCGATTCTGGCCGCCAGCCCCCACAATACGCAGCCTTGGCTTTTCCGCGTGGAGCCGGGAGCAATCGAGCTCCACGCCGACCCTGATCGCTCGCTTGGTGCTTTCGATCCCTTCGGTCGCGAATTGCATCTGGGTCTGGGTTGCGCGCTGGAGAACATGCTTCGCGCGGCGAAGATGCTCGGTATGGCTGTCTCGCTCGAGTTGCCTCCGGGACGGCTCGATGGCGGCACAGCCTCCGGCCCGGTCGCCCGTCTGGGCTTGCGACGCGCGCCTCCCGAGGACGATCCCCTCGCCGGCGCACTCGCAGAGCGGCACACGCACCGCGGCCCCTATGACGCCTCACGCCAGCTTTCGCCCGAGACGCTCTCGGATCTGCCGGCGCAGGCTGCCGACCTGGATGGGGTCAAGGTGGTCGTGTTCACCGACCCCGAGCAACGGGCGGCTTTCGGCGCCGAGGTGGTTGGCGCGACGGAGGCCATCATTGCCGACGAGGCGATGATGGCAGCAAGTGATGCCTGGTCCCGCGGCAGCCAGTCCGCGCTGCAACAGCATCGCGACGGCACCACGCTGGATGCGGCCGGGCTCTCGCCGTGGCTGGTGGGGATGGCGAAAGTGCTGCCGCTCAACTCGGCGCGGGCCTCGCATCGGCACTGGCTGGCCGCCACGCGCGAGGTGCAGGTGCGCACCGCCACTGCGTTCGGGCTGGTCGTGGTGGCTGATCTTTACGATCGGGTGCTGTGCCTGCACGCCGGCCGCGCCTGGGAGCGCATGCAACTCTTCGGCGCCAGTCGCGGGCTCGCGATGCAACCGCTCAACCAGCCACTGGAGCGGGTCGACCGCGAGCGGAGTCTGGGCGTCGAACCGACCGCTGCTCGTCGCCTGGCCGGGTTCACTGGCGACCCTGCCTTGAAGCCTACCTTTGCGTTTCGCGCTGGCTACGCCCTTCAGCCTGCCAATCCCAGTCCGCGCCGGCCGGTGGAGTGGGTCCTGCAGAGGGCTTAGTCCCCGAGTCTTGCATCTGCCTATACTCGGCCTTCACCTTCGACGCTCAGGTTTCTCCCATGGCGCGCACGGCCAGACTCGCCGTTCCCGGCTATCCGCATCATCTGATCCAGCGTGGCAACAACCGGCAGCGCGTCTTTCTGGATGACGAAGACCGTGCCCGCTACCTTTCGATGCTCCGCGACGTGCTGCGTGAACAGGGCGTGGCGCTGCACGCCTGGGTTCTGATGGATAACCACGTGCATCTGTTGCTGACGCCCGGGGAGGGGCGGGCGCTGTCGCGCCTGATGCAGAGGCTCGGCACCTGGTATGCGGGCTGGTTCAATCACCGCCACGGCCGCACCGGCGCGCTCTGGGAAGGCCGATTCCGCTCGAGTCTATTGGAAACAGATGCTTATCTGCTGACTTGCATGCGTTACATCGAGAACAATCCGGTCCGAGCGGGCATGGTCGAGCGGGCGGAAGACTACCGTTGGTCAAGTTCGAGACACCATGTGGGCGCTGCGGTTGACCCATTGATCACAGACCATTCGCTCTATTGGGGGATGGGGAATACCCCTTTCGAGCGCGAGGCAGCCTATCGTGCCTTCCTGCATGAGGCGCTTGCGGAGGAGTCGGGCAGGCTGAGTCGGGCATTTCTGGGTGGTCGGGCCTTGGGTTCCCCGCGCTTCCTCGAACACATGTCCCAGGACACTGGTCGCAGCCTGCATCCGGGCAAGCGGGGCAGGCCCCCCAAGACAAAACCTGTCCCCAATTAAATAACCCTCTCTCAGACTGGCAAAATAAATGGGGTCAGACCCCATTTATTTTTTGTTGGCCTCGCCTGCCTGCTCGTTTATCCTCCCGACTCGACTGGAAATAGCGATGAGGTCCTGCCCATGGCCAGCCATGAACTCGAACACGCGGCCGCGCACGGCCTCTACGACCCCTCCCGGGAGCATGACGCCTGCGGCGTAGGTTTCGTTGCGCATATAAAGGGTGTTCGCAATCACAATATCGTCGGGCTGGGCCTGAAGATCCTCGAGAACCTCGACCACCGGGGCGCTGTCGGCGCAGACAAGTTGATGGGTGACGGCGCTGGCATCCTGATCCAGATTCCGGACGAGCTCTACCGGGCTGAAATGAGCGCAGTCGGCGTGGAGCTTCCGCCGCCTGGCGAATACGGCGTCGGGATGGTCTTCCTGCCCAAGGAGCACGCCTCCCGTCTGGCCTGTGAGCAGGAACTCGAGCGCGCCATTCGAGCCGAAGGACAGGTGGTGCTGGGCTGGCGCGACGTCCCTACCGACCGTGAGATGCCGATGTCTCCCACGGTCCGCGAGAAAGAGCCCGTGATCCGGCAGGTCTTCATCGGCCGGGGCCCGGACGTGATCGTCCCCGATGCCCTGGAACGCAAGCTCTACGTCATCCGCAAAACAGCATCCAGCGCAATCAATGCGTTGCGGCTGAAACATTCGAAAGAGTATTACGTCCCGAGCATGAGCTGCCGGACCATCATCTATAAAGGCCTGCTGCTGGCCGACCAGGTCGGCGCCTATTATCTCGACTTGCGTGACCCGCGCGCCGTTTCGGCCCTCGCCCTCGTTCACCAGCGCTTCTCGACCAACACCTTCCCCGAGTGGCCGCTCGCCCACCCCTACCGCATGGTCGCCCACAACGGCGAGATCAACACGGTGAAGGGCAACTTCAACTGGATGCGCGCCCGCGAAGGTGTGATGCGCTCGCCGGTGCTGGGTGAGGATCTCGCCAAGCTCTACCCGATCACCCTTCCCGGACAGTCGGATACCGCCACCTTCGACAACGCGCTCGAACTGCTCACCATGGCCGGCTACCCGCTGGCCCACGCCATGATGATGATGATCCCGGAGCCCTGGGAGCAGCACACGTTGATGGACGGGCGCCGCCGCGCCTTCTACGAGTACCACGCCGCGATGCTCGAGCCCTGGGATGGCCCGGCCGCGATCGCCTTCACCGACGGCCGCCAGATCGGCGCCACGCTCGACCGTAACGGCCTGCGCCCCTCGCGCTACCTTGTCACCCGGGACGATCTGGTGGTCATGGCATCGGAATCCGGTGTACTGCCGATCGAAGAGTCCCGCGTCATCAAAAAATGGCGCTTGCAGCCCGGCAAGATGTTCCTGATCGACCTCGACCAGGGGCGTCTTATCCACGACGAGGAATTGAAGAACCAGTTCGCCTCCGCCAAACCCTACCGCCAGTGGATCGAGAACGTCCGCATCCGGCTCGACGACCTGCCCGTAGGCGAGCCCGAGGATGCCTCGGCCGAGAGCCTGCTCGATCGCCAGCAGGCCTTCGGTTACACGCAGGAGGACATGAAGTTCGTGCTGGACCCGATGGCCGCCCTCGGCGAGGAAGGCATCGGCTCCATGGGCAATGATGCCCCGCTCGCGGTGCTTTCGAACCGCAACAAGCCGCTCTACAACTACTTCAAACAGCTCTTCGCGCAGGTCACGAACCCGCCCATCGACCCGATCCGCGAAGAGATCGTGATGTCGCTGGTGAGCTTCATCGGGCCGCGCCCGAACCTGCTCGACATCAACGCCGTGAACCCGCCGATCCGGCTCGAGGTTTCGCAGCCGGTCCTCGACTTCACCGATATGCAGCGCCTGCGCGATATCGAGGCCCACACGGGCGGCAAGTTCCGCGCCCGCGAACTCGACATCGTCTATCCGCTTGCCTGGGGCAACGAAGGCGTCGAGGCCAAACTCGCCTCGCTGTGCGCCGCTGCCGTCGATGCGATCCGGGGCGGTTACAACATTCTCGTGATCACCGATCGCCGCATGGATCGCGACCATGTGGCGATCCCCGCGTTGCTCGCGCTCTCGGCCATCCACGATCACCTCGTGCGCGTGGGGCTGCGTACGGCGGCCGGCATCGTGGTCGAGACGGGTTCTGCGCGCGAGGTCCACCACTTCGCGGTGCTGGCGGGCTACGGCGCCGAGGCCATCCACCCCTACCTCGCGATGGAAACCCTGCAGGCGCGCGCCGCCGATGCGGCATCCGGCGACAAGGCCGTGCGCTACTACGTGAAGGCGATCGGCAAAGGCCTCTCGAAGATCATGTCGAAGATGGGCATCAGCACCTACATGTCCTACTGCGGTGCGCAGATCTTCGAGGCCATCGGCATCGATGACGTCACGGTGGCGCAGTACTTCCCCGGCACGGCCTCGCAGGTGGGCGGCATCGGCGTCTTCGAGATCGCGGAGGAAGCGATCCGCACCCACCGTGCCGCCTTCGGCAACGATCCGCTGCTCGAGACCATGCTCGAGACCGGCGGAGAGTACGCCTGGCGTGCCCGCGGCGAGGAACATCTCTGGACGCCGGACTCCATCGCCAAGCTCCAGCACAGCGTGCGCGCCGGCCGCTACGACACTTACAAGGAATACGCGCAGATCATCAACGACCAGTCGAAGCGCCACATGACGCTGCGCGGTCTCTTCGAGTTCCGCGTGGATCCGGCCAAGGCGATCCCGCTGGACGAGGTCGAGCCCGCGGCGGATATCGTCAAGCGCTTCGCCACGGGCGCCGATCGCGATGAACCGCATCGGCGGCAAGTCGAACACCGGTGAGGGTGGCGAAGATCCGGCGAGGTACCGCCGCGACATGAAAGGCGAGAAGATCGCGGCAGGCACGCGGGTCTCCGAGGTTCTGGGCGAGGGCGTGATCGCCTCTGATCAGGTGCTGCAGGAGGGCGATTCGCTGCGTTCGCGCATCAAGCAGGTGGCCTCCGGGCGTTTCGGCGTCACGGCGGAATACCTCGTCTCCGCCGATCAGATCCAGATCAAGATGGCGCAGGGCGCCAAGCCCGGCGAAGGCGGGCAGTTGCCCGGCCACAAGGTGAGCGAGTACATCGGTTTCCTGCGCTACTCGGTGCCGGGCGTGGGACTCATCTCGCCGCCGCCGCACCACGACATCTACTCCATCGAGGATCTGGCGCAGCTGATCCACGATCTGAAGAACGTGAACCCGCAGGCGGGGATCAGCGTGAAGCTGGTCTCGGAAGTGGGCGTAGGCACTATTGCAGCGGGCGTGGCCAAGGCCAAGGCCGATCATGTTGTGATCGCGGGCCACGATGGCGGCACCGGTGCCTCGCCCTGGTCCTCCATCAAGCACGCGGGAACCCCGTGGGAGCTCGGTCTCGCCGAGACGCAACAGACGTTGGTGCTGAACCGCCTGCGCGGTCGCATCCGTGTGCAGGCCGACGGCCAGATGAAGACCGGCCGCGACGTGGTGATCGGCGCGCTGCTGGGCGCCGATGAGTTCGGCTTTGCCACCGCGCCGCTGGTGGCGAGCGGCTGCATCATGATGCGCAAGTGCCACCTGAATACCTG
>JBILEG010000103.1:0-9363 GCA_044352225.1 Pseudomonadales bacterium
CGCCGCAGAAAATCAAGAAAACGGGCGAGACGCTGGAACTGCACCTGGTGCGCAACCCCGACATCATCGCGGCCGTGGCCGCGCACCGCCCGCGGCCTTTCACTGTGGGCTTTGCCGCCGAGACCAGCGACCTGCTCGTGCACGCGCGCCAGAAACTCGAGCGCAAGGGGCTCGACCTCGTGATCGCGAACGATGTTTCGCGCAGTGACATCGGCTTCGGCAGCGACCGGAACGAGGTTCGCGTCGTCAGCGCCTCCGGGGATGGCGAGCCGCAGAGCGGTAGCAAGCAGGCCGTGGCACGCGCACTGGTAGAGGACATCGCACATCGCCTGCATGCCACGCGGGCGCAGACATCAGGAGCATTGCCGGCATGTTGAGCCGCCCCAACCTGAATGGCCCCAAGGCAACCATAGCCGCGCTGGCAGTGGCCATCGTGGTGGCTGCCGTGTTGCTGGCGAATGCGGTCCTCGTGTTTGCCTGGGCCGAGGAGTCACGAAGCCTGCGCCAGCGCGCCGAGGCGGTCGCAGCCCAGGCGGCGGCGGCGCTGTCAACGCAGATCCGGCTGGTGCGCGCGCAAGGCGAACACCTCGTGCGCCAGAGCGAGCTGCAAGCGTCCGTGGCCGCGGGTACGCCAGAGGCGCTGGCCGCGGCACAGGCCGGCATCTCGGACGATTTCGCTGCCGTCGACAGCGTGCAGGTGCTGGTTCTGGGAAACCTCGGTATCGCGGCACCGGACTTCAGCCCGTCCTCGCTGTCGAACAATCTCGAGATCCACATGGTCGGCGAAACCCTGAACGGGCGCAGCGCCACAGCTGAGGTCTTCCCGTCGGGAGATCACTGGCTCCTGGTGATGGCGTTCCGCATCCCTGTGGAGGGCACCGGCGGCGGCGTAGTACTGCTGCGCTTGCGGCTGGACGCGCTGCTCTCCGGCTTCCTGCTGCCGGATGCACCCGAGGGGCAGTTTTCGCTCTGGTCAACGGCGACCTCCCCGGAGGGGAAGCAGATCGCCGTGGCGGGCCCGGATGCGGTCGACGAGGATGCTGACGTCTACACCGCCCGCACCGTGCTGCCGGCACTGCGTACCGGATTCCGGCCCTCCGAGGCCTTTGTGGATGCCTCTGCGGTGAGCGGTACAGCCACCGTCCTGCCGATCGCCCTCGGGGCCAGCATCCTGCTGATCCTGCTGTACTTTGCGGCGCTGCAGTTGCGCGGGCAGTTACGGCAAGACGCCCAGCGCCTGCGTGATCTCGGTTTCAACACGCGGGCGGGCCCACTTTCCCGGCCCGAACTCCACTTCGAGGATCTGGAGCCCGTGCTGGAGGGCTTCGAGCGCCAGCACAAGGAGTTGATCGGGCACATGCGCAAGGCCCGCGAGGACGCGGCACCGTCGCGGGCCAAACGCAGCGAGGCGTCGCTGGAGATCGAGCTCGATGGCGGCGCACGCGGACCCGACGGAGCCCTGCTGGTGGACGAGGTCGACTACAGCAAGGACGCACCCACGGAAATCCCCGGGGAAGTTTTCCGCGACTACGACATCCGCGGCCGCAGCGAACAGTTCAGCGCGGCGCTGGTCGACATGATCGGCAGGGCAATCGCCACAGAAGCACTGGAGAGCGGTTGCAACACGATCGTAGTGGGTGCGGACGGGCGCGAGAGCAGCCCCGCGCTGCGCGAACATCTCGTGCGCGGCCTGCTTGGCGCAGGTATCGATGTGATCGATGTGGGCACCGTCGCCACGCCCATGCTGTATTTCGCCTGCCATCACATGAAGACCGGCACTGGTGTCATGGTGACGGGCAGCCATCACCCGGCGAACCACAACGGCTTCAAGATCATGGTGGGCGGCGAGACGCTCTGCGGCGAGCGCATCACGGCATTGCGCGAGCGCATCGAGGCGCGTCAATTCGCGGAGGGACAGGGCAGCTACCGCGTCACCCAGATCGACACCGATTACACGCGCGCCGTCTGCGACGACGTGCTGGTCGAGAAACCCTTCCGGGTCGTGATCGACTGCGGCAACGGGGCGGCATCGGTGGTGGCGGTCGAACTCTTCCAGCAGCTGGGCTGCGACGTGGTGCCACTTTTCTGCGAGCTGGACGGCCGCTTCCCCAACCACGCCCCGGACCCTTCGGTGGCCGGCAACCTGCGACAGCTGATTGCCGAGGTCACCGCCCGCAGCGCGGACATCGGCATTGCTTTCGACGGCGACGCCGACCGCCTCGGCATCGTGACGGGGGCTGGCCGCATCGTCACTGCAGACCGCCTGATGATGATTTTCGCCCGCGATCTGCTTGCCCACCAACCGGGCGCCGACGTGGTCTTCGACGTGAAGTGCAGCCGTGATCTCGCCAGTGTGATTTCCAGCCATGGCGGCCGGCCCATCATGTGGCGCAGTGGCCATGCGTGGATCAAGCAGAAAATGCTGGAAACCGGCGCCTTGCTCGGCGGCGAGTTCACCGGCCACGTCTGCTTCCGTGACCGCTGGTTCGGCTTCGACGACGGCATCTACGCCGCGGCACGCCTGCTCGAGATACTGAGTGCCGAGGGCAGCACCATGGACTCGCAGCTGGCCGGCCTGCCACAGACCGTCTCCACGCCGGAACTGATGGTGCCCGTGCCCGAAAGCGACAAGTTCGCACTCATGGAGCGCATCGAGGAGAAAATGGCGCCGGGCGGCGCGCGGCTCACACGCATCGACGGGGTCCGTGCCGAGTTCGTCGACGGCTGGGGGCTGGTGCGCGCCTCCAACACCTCGGCTGCGCTCGGTTGCCGCTTCGAGGCGGAGAACGAAGAATCCCTGAAGCGCATACAGGATATCTTCCGTGACGAAATGCGCCGCATTGCACCCGAACTGATGCTGCCCTTCTGAGCATCCGCGCCTCAACGCCAGCCATAGCCCCATACGGAGTCCAGAGATGTCCCTCGATCGCGCCGCGGCCGTCGATATCGCCCGCGTCCTCACCGAGTCGCTGCCGTACATCCAGCGCTTCATCGGCAAGACCATCGTCGTGAAGTACGGCGGCAACGCGATGGTCGACCCGCAGCTGAAGGACAGCTTCGCGCGCGATGTCGTGCTGATGAAACTCGTCGGAATGAACCCCGTGGTGGTGCACGGCGGCGGGCCGCAGATCGGGCAGCTGCTCGCGAAACTCGGCATCGAGTCGCGCTTCGTCGAGGGAATGCGCGTCACCGACACCCAGACGATGGACGTGGTCGAGATGGTGCTCGGCGCGACGGTGAACAAGGAGATCGTGGCGAACATCAACCGTCACGGCGGCAATGCCATCGGCGTGACCGGGAAAGACGGGCACCTGATCGAGGCCTCACGCATGTCGGTGACGCGCCAGAGCCCCGGCATGAGCGAGCCCGAGATCATCGACATCGGCCACGTGGGACAGGTTCGGCGCGTGAACCGGGCAGTGCTCGACATGTTCCTGAACAGCGATTTCATTCCCGTGATCGCGCCGGTGGGCGTGGACCGCGAAGGGCTCTCCTACAACATCAACGCCGATCTCGTGGCCGGCAAGATCGCCGAGGTCTTGCAGGCCGAGAAGCTCATGCTGCTCACCAACGTGCCAGGGTTGATGGACAAGGAAGGCACGGTACTGACCGGCCTGGACAGTGCAGAGGTCGACCGGCTGATCGAGGAGGGCGTGATCACGGGGGGCATGCTGCCGAAAATCCGCTGTGCGCTCGAGGCGGTGGCGGGTGGCGTGACCAGCGCACACATCATCGACGGCACCGTGCCGCATGCAGTGCTGCTCGAGGTCTTCACCGATCAGGGCGTGGGCACCCAGATCAGCCACCGCCTGCGCCCGCGCGCAGGCGAGTCGCGCGACTGAGCGCTGCGGCTGCGCCCATGACGCCTGAGAATTCACGACGCGACGAGATCCTCCAGCACCTCGCCCACATGCTCGAGGCCACCCCTGGCGGGCGCATCACCACCGCGGCGCTCGCCGCGCAGGTAGGCGTGTCGGAAGCAGCGCTCTACCGGCACTTCCCCAGCAAGGCGAAGATGTTCGAGGCGCTGATCGCCTTCATCGAGGACACGCTGTTCACGCGCATCGCGCGGATCCGCAGGGATGGGGGTGATGCGATCGCGCAGTGCGGCGAAATCCTCGGGCTGCTGCTCGGCTTTTGCGGCCGCAATCCCGGTATCACTCGTCTTTTGACCGGGGACGCGCTCGCCGGGGAGAACGAGCGCCTGCGCGCACGCATGCTGCAGTTTTTCGACCGGCTCGAGACCGAGTTGCGCACGGTGCTGCGCGAGGCCGAACCGCGTGAGGGCCTGCGCACCGCGATTCCCGCCGCGCAGGCGGCAAACCTCCTGCTGGCAGCAGCGGAGGGACGCATCGCGCAGTTCGTGCGCTCGGATTTCCGCCGCAACCCGTCGGAGCAGTGGGCAGAGCAGTGGCGCCTGCTTGCTGCCGCCACGTTCCGCCGGCCGGAGGCGCCGTAAGCGGACTCAGGGGCGCGGAATGTTCGGCCGCAGGATGTGGAAACGCTCGACGTCCATGTTGAAGCGCAGGTCCGTGGCCGCGAGTTCGGACCTGAAGCGCACGATCTGCTGATCCGCGACACCGATTTCAGCACGCAATGATTCGATGGTGCCCGTGAGATCCTTCGGCACCGGCTGCCCCCCGCGCTCGAGCGTGGCGGCTTCTTCCTGACGCGCCTCGAGTTGCTGTTTCTGGTTGGCGATGTTGCCTTTCAGCAGGTTGATGCGGACCTTGATCTCGTCCAGACGGCGCTTGCGCGCGGCTTCGATGTCCTCGATGGTGCTGTAGCGCGCGAGCAGCATGTCGTCGTAGCGGGCCTGGCGCTCCTGCTCCTCGCGCCGTAGCTGGGCCTGGATCACGCTGTTGTTGGTGTGCTTGCGCTCGGATTCCGTCAGCGCGCGGGGAATCACTTCCACCACCCGTCCGGCCGCGTTCAGGACCTGATAGCCCTTGTGGGCAAATTGCGGAGGGACATGATCGTCGATCACGGTCACGCCCTCGGCGTTCTCGTAGCGGAAAAACGTGTCCTCCGCCAGAGCGGGAGTAGCGCACAACAGCGCGGCCAGCAGAGCCGGGGCCAGAACGCGAGCAGATGCCTTCACGATGGCGGATTCTCCGTTGAGCTGATCGGGGGCGTTCAGCGGGTGGCTCCCCACTGCTGCCGGTAGGCGAGCACACGCGGCAGGTGTTCGCGGAACTCCGGTGCCTGCTCGAGAAAACCGACGATGTCGTCGAGCCGTGCGATGCTGGCAACGGGAGCGGACAGTTCCTCCGAGAGTTCGGCCACGGCGGAGCGCCCGTTCGGGCCGACTTCGTCGCGGTCGAGGCCGATCACCACACCGGCAACCGTAGCGCCCGCACCACGGATCAATGACACCACCTCGCGCACGGCTGTGCCTGCGGTGATCACGTCATCGACGATCAGTACCCGCCCGGACAGCGGCGCGCCGATCAGCGAGCCGCCTTCGCCGTGGGTCTTGGCCTCCTTGCGGTTGAAGGCGCAGGGCACATCGCGCCCGCCCTCGGCAATGGCGATGGCGGTGGTCACGGCCAAAGGAATGCCCTTGTAGGCGGGGCCGAAGAGCATGTCGAAGCCGATTCCGGCCGAGGCAATGGCAGCGGCGTAGCAGCGGCCCAATGCAGCCAGAGAGGCTCCGGTATTGAAGTGGCCGGCGTTGAAAAAGTACGGGCTCACGCGGCCCGACTTGAGCGTGAACTCCCCGAAACGCAGCGCGCTCTGCGCGAGCGCGAGGCGGATGAATTCGCTGCCGTGACCGGACATCTTGCCTCCTGACGGGATTTTCGCCGGAGTATAACAGCGCGATCATCCGAATCTCCCGCGCAGACACCGCACACACGGGGCGGGTCAGCGCGGGTCAGCGCGGGTCAGCGCGGGTCAGCGGGCGGATCGTCATGTATGATTGCCGGGCAATCCACCGGACACTTCGATGCGCGTGATCAGCTTCTGCGCCGACGGCCTGCGTGAGGCCGAGAGCAAGGGTTTCTTCGAATGGGCGCTGCGCCAGGACCCGGACATCATCTGCGTTCAGGATCTGCGCCTGAGCGAGAGAAAACTCGGCGCTGCCCGCTACAACCCCGAGGGCTATTTCAGCTATTTCTGGGATTCCATCGAAGGCACCACCAACGGCGTCGCGATCTACACCCGCAAACTTCCCAAGGCGATCATGACGGGGCTTGGCCTGGGCGAGGCCGACGGCGAGGGCCGCTACATCCAGGCCGATTTCGAGAACATCAGCATCGCCTGCCTGCTCGCACCCGCTGCGAGCCTCGATGACCCGGGCTCGCTCGCACGCAAGTCCCGCTTCTTCGAGCAACTGCAATCGCAACTGGACAAGGTCCGCAAGAAGCGCCGCCAGTACATCCTTTGCGGCAACTGGAACATGGCTCACACGGCGCGCGACGTCCACCGGGCCACCGCGCACCAGGACGAGCCGGGCTTCCTCGCCGCCGAGCGCCTTTGGCTCGACACGCTGTTCGGCACCCTGGGGTATGTCGATGCGTTCCGCGCGGTGAACGCCGATGACGACGAATTCTCGTGGTGGCCTGCGGGCCGCGACGGGGCGCAGGCCTGGCGGGTGGATTACCAGGTGGTGTCCGGGGGGCTGCGCGGGATCATCGAGTACGGCACGCTCTACAAGGGGCAGGAGTTCTCCTCCCACGCGCCGCTCACCATGGACTACGACATCGAGCTCGAGCGGCTCTGAGCGCTCGCGGCCAGCTCAGGGCTGGGCGAGCGCCATCTTCTGCACGCGCACCAGATTCTGGGTGCCGAGCTTGGCGAGTTCCAGCATGCGCGCGAGTTGCTCCGCAGTGAGCGGTTTACCCTCTGCCGTGCCCTGCACTTCGATGTATTCGCCCTGCTCTGTCATCACCACGTTCATGTCGGTCTCGGCCGCCGAGTCCTCTGCGTAATCGAGATCGAGCACGGGCTCGTCACGGAAAATGCCTACCGACACCGCGGCCACGAGATGACGCAGCGGGTCCTCGCCGAAGAGCCGCCTGCGCCGCCCCTCGGCAAGCGCATCGGCCAGCGCCACGCAGGCGCCGGTGATCGCAGCCGTGCGGGTGCCACCGTCGGCCTGGATGACATCGCAGTCGAGGACGATGGTGTTCTCGCCGAGTTTTTTCATGTCGACGGCCGAGCGCAGGGAACGGCCGATGAGGCGCTGGATCTCGACGGTGCGCCCGCTCTGCTTGCCGCGACTCGCCTCCCGGTCGGAGCGGGTGTTGGTCGCGCGGGGCAACATGCCGTACTCCGCCGTGAGCCAGCCGCTGCCCTCACCGCGCAGGAAACGTGGCACACCACGATCGATGGTGGCGGTGCAGATGACGCGGGTGTCGCCGAACTCCACCAGCACGGAGCCCTCGGCGTGGCGGGTGAATTTCCGGGTGATGCGCACGGGACGGATCTGTTCCGGGCGGCGGCCGCTGGGTCTTTCCATTGCGCATGTTTCCGGTAGGCGGGGGGGAGAGGCGGAAGGAGCCGGATTATACACAGCGACCCTCTGCACGCTGCTTGCCGCACGCAGCGCGTGCAGGGCTACAATGCCGGCTCCCCCGCACCGACGGAGATCGCGCTTGCCGCCCATCCAGAGCATGACGGGCTTCGCGCGGGCAGAAGCCGTGCACCCATGGGGCACGCTGTCCTGCGAGATCCGCTCGGTCAACCACCGCTACCTCGAATTGCAGCTGCGCGTGCCCGAAGCCTTGCGCCACGCCGAACACGCCTCCCGTGAGCTGTTGCGCGAGCGTTTGGGCCGGGGCAAAGTCGATTGCTCGCTCCGTCTGCAAGACTCGGCGGGCGCGGAGGGCGGGGTACTGCGCGTCGACGAAGACCGTCTCGCACAGCTGCTCGCTGCCTGCGCGCGGATCGACACGGTCGCACCCGGCCTTGCCAGGCCGACGACGCTCGAGATGCTCGCGTGGCCGGGTGTGCTGGCAGAGGAAGCCCCCGACGCCGACACCACCGCCGGCGCCATGCTTGCGCTCGTGGAACGCACGGCCCGTGAACTGGTGGAGGCACGCGAGCGCGAGGGCGCGCGTCTAGGAGCCTTGCTGACACAGCGCCTGTCAGGCATCGAGGAGCTGGTGGCGACGGTGCGCCAACGCCTGCCGGAACTGATCGCCGGCCACCGCGACCGTCTCGCACAGCGCGTCGCGGAGCTCGCGGTACAGGCCGAGCCCGAGCGTCTGGCGCAGGAGATCGCGCTGCTCGCGGCACGCGGCGACGTGGCCGAGGAACTCGACCGCCTCACCGTGCACGTGGGCGAGACGCGCCGCAGCCTCGCCGCCGGCGGGGCCTGCGGACGACGGCTCGATTTCCTGATGCAGGAGTTCAACCGCGAAGCGAACACGCTATCCTCCAAATCCGTCGCGGCCGAGACCACGCAGGCCGCCGTGGATATGAAAGTCCTCATCGAACAGATGCGGGAGCAGGTGCAGAACATCGAATGAGCGCATCCACCGGCAGCGGCCGCCTCTACATCGTTTCGGCGCCCTCGGGAGCAGGCAAGACGAGCCTGGTGTCTGCGCTGGCCGCAGCCGACCCGCTGGTCCGCGTCTCGGTCTCGCACACCACGCGCGCCATGCGCCCGGCCGAAGTCCACGGCATCAACTACCACTTCACCGACCACGCGGGCTTCGAGCGGATGCTCGCGGCCGGGGACTTCCTCGAGCACGCCACCGTCTTCGGCAACCTCTACGGCACCTCGCGCAGCTGGGTTATGGAGACACTCGCCTCCGGCGCCGATGTGATCCTTGAAATCGACTGGCAGGGCGCACGCCAGATACGCGAGCGGCTGCCCGAGGCAGTGTCGATCTTCATCCTGCCACCCTCGCTGCCCGCCTTGCAGGCGCGGCTCGAATCACGCCGGCAGGACGGCCCGGAGGTGATCCAGGAACGGATGCGGCAGGCTGTAGGAGAAATGTCGCACTACGGAGAGGCCGATTACCTCGTGGTGAACGACGATTTCGACACCACGCTGCGGGAGCTGCGCACCATCCTCGACGCAGGCCGCCTGCGGCTGGTACCGCAATCGGCCCGTTTGCGTGAATTGCTCACAGAGCTCCTGTCGGCGCATTGAGCGGCTCTGCTAGACTCGCCAACCCCGCAGGCCGGCGCAGCCGTCCTGCCTTCCCACAGCAGGTGAACACATGGCACGGATTACCGTCGAAGACTGCCTGAGCAAGGTCGACAACCGCTTCGAGCTGGTCCTGATCGCATCGCGACGCGCCCGCCAACTCGCCACCGGTGGCAAGGACCCGCTGGTCCAGGAAGCCTCCGACAAGCCCACCGTCATCGCACTGCGCGAGATCGCCGAAGGCCTGATCGGCCCGGGCTTCT
>JBILEG010000558.1:0-2500 GCA_044352225.1 Pseudomonadales bacterium
CTCGACTGGAGCGTGGTACGCCCCGGTTACTTCATGCAGAACTTCCTGATGTCGGCGGACTCGATCCGCGCGGAAGGCCGCTTCTACCTGCCCGCCTGTGAGGAGCCGGTGTCGCTGGTGGATGTGCGTGACGCGGCCGACGTCACTGTCGCCTGTCTGCTTGATCGTACGCAGGACGGGCGCATCCGTACCGTCACGGGCGCTGAGTCGCTCACGATGAATGAAGTCGCCGCGCGCATGACGCGTGCGCTCGGCCGCGACATCGCTTATGTGCCGCTGCCCGCGCAGGATTTCATCGCGGCGATGACCGGTGCGGGCGCGCCTGACTGGCTGGCCGGCGGCATGGTGGAGTTCTTCGCCGGTGCTTCGCGCGGGACGCGCGATCATCTGAGCGGCTGCGTGCAGCGGCTGCTGGGGCGTGAGCCGACCGGGCTGGATCGCTTCCTTGCCGACCATTCGGGGGCTTTCACCCCCTGAGCCGGAGCCTCGGGCCGGGAAAACGATCCTCACTCGGTGAGGCTGTCATGTTTTTGTCATCGACGGTGACTGAACATGGGAGTTGCCCTGCTGTTCATGCCGGTCATGGCCCTGGGACGTATCCAGTCCCCTCGCGGAAATCGCCATGAGTCCCGGAACCATCCAGATCAGCCAGATCCTCGCTTCGCTGTTCGCGGGGCTGGGGATGTTCTTCATTGGCGTGAAGATGATCGGCACACACCTGAAGCAGCTTGCCGGGCCGCGCATGCGCAGGCTCGTGGAGGCTTCGGTGAGAAGTCGTGCCCGCGGCAGCATGCTCGGCATCCTGGCGGGTGTGATGACCCAGAGCTCCAATGCCGTCACCTTCATTCTCGCCAGCATGATTTCGGCGGGGTTGCTGGACGTGCGTCGGGCGGTGCCCGTGGTGGTCTGGTCCAGCGTGGGCACCTCGTCGCTGGTTCTGGTCGCCACGGTCGACATCCGGCTTGCCGTGTTCTGTCTGCTCGGGCTGATAGGCACGGCGTATTTCTTCGGCATCGACAAATCCCCGCGCTACCGCGAAGTGGCGGGAGCGGCCCTCGGGGCGGCGTTGCTGTTCCTGGGGCTGGAACTGATCCATCAGGGCGCCCGGCCTGCCGGTGAGCTGGAGGGTTTTCGCGCCTACCTGCTTGCGTTGTCGCAGTTCGAGATTCTCCTGCTGTTCGCGAGCGTAGCGGTCACAGTAGTGCTGCAGTCCTCGTCCACGGTGTCGGTCATCGCCGTGACCATGGCCGGTGCCGGTCTGCTCGATCCCGAGCAGGCATTCGTGGTGATCACGGGCGCCAACGCAGGCTCTGGCCTCAGTGTGTTGCTGATGTCGGCGGGGCAGGGCGGGAGTACGCGGCAACTTGCCCTGGTCCAGGTGCAGGCAAAGCTCTTCGCGAGCCTGCTGGGCCTCTGCGCGATTTTCGTCGAACGCCATTCCGGTGTGCCGTGGATCGTTTCCCTCGGGCAGCATGCCGGGATCGGCACACCCATGCAGGGGGCGCTGTATTTCCTCGCATTGCAGGTGGCAGGGGCCGCTCTTGCGACGGTCTTCGGCAACACGTTCCTTGCGCTCGCGCGGTATCTGTCACCTGAGGGCCTGCACGAGGCGCTGGCGCGGCCGCGCTACATCTCCGGGCAGGCGCTGGAGGAGTCGAGCACCGCAATGGATCTGGTGGAGCTCGAACTGGCGCGGCTTCTGGGGCACATCCAGCGTTATCTCTCCCAGGCGGAACCCTCGTCACTTCTGCTGACGGAAGAGCCTGCCGCCTGCCGCGCCACGGCATCCGAACTGGCAGAAGCCGACGCACGCGTGGCCGGACAACTGGACGCCTTCATGGCGGAGTTGGCAGGCCGTTACCACGATCCACAGGCCACTGCCCGGTTCCTGCGGCTTCAGGAGCGGCTGCGTGCGACCCGTGAGCTTGGCCAGACCGTGCGCGAGCTTGATGGCTGGCTGCTGCGCATCGATGACATCGACGACGCGAACCGGGAGCACTGCGTGGGGCTCAAGTCCCGGATCACCGAGTCCTGTCATTTCCTGCTCGGCGTGCTGCACGACGCGGCTGTATCGCGGGACGAGCAAGACATCGGCCTCCTGGAGCTGCTCGCGCACGACCGCAGCGAGGTGATGGATGCGCTGCGAAAGGGGTGGTTGCAGCAGGCCGCCAGCACGGGGCAGCCGATGCTGGAGGCGCTCTTTGCTGCCACCTCGCTGGTGGAACGCTTTGTCTGGATTCTGGGGCGGCTGCGCCAGACGCTCGAGGCCGCGCCGCAGAACAGGTAGGTGTGCTGCACGGGCAGGCCATTGCGCAGGTGCCCGGGTCAGGAAGGGGCGGGCCCGATGCCCTGCGGGTTCTGGCCTTGGAAACATGTCGGGATTTTTTACAACCCGGGTGGCTGAAACCGGCCACAGTCATCGGTTGACGATTGTTGGGCTTTGCAATTCAAAGGCTTGTGATTTCAGGTGTCGATTTTGCTTTCGAGTTTGAAAATCCGT
>JBILEG010000215.1:0-6053 GCA_044352225.1 Pseudomonadales bacterium
GCCGCAGCAGTGCCTTGCGAACCATCCAGCCCGTGCCCACGGCCAGCACAACCCCGATCAGGTACAGGGCGAACACGACGTTCTGGCCGTTGCGCGGAAACAGCGCTGCTGCAAACAGCGCATAGACCGTGAGCCTTGCGCCGCAGGACATGAAGGGGGCCATGAGCGTGGTGAGCAGCCTGTCCTGCTGCGCATCGAGGCCGCGGGCCGACATGACCGCGGGAACGTTGCAGCCGAAGCCGACGATCAGCGGCACGAAGCTCTTGCCGGGGAGCCCGACAGCGCGCATCAGCCGGTCGAGGATGAACGCCGCGCGGGCCATATAGCCCGAATCCTCGAGAAAACTCTGGAACAGGAAGAGGCTCGCGATCACGGGCACGAAACTCGCTACCAGTTGCATGCCGCCGCCTACGCCGTCTGCGAGCCCGGCCACCAGCCACTCGGGCAGCCCTGCAGAGTGCATCAGCGTTCTCGGCAATTCGACGAAGAGCGCGGCTCCGGTCATGTCGAAGAAATCGATGAAAGCGCCACCCACGTTGATCGTGAAGGTGAACATCAGGTACATGATGCCGAGAAACAGCGGGAACGCGGCCCAACGATCCAGCAGTACTGCGTCGAGCCACCCGGTGTGGTCACGCGCGGATGCCTGGCCTTGCACACGGGCGCCCTCGAGCAGGCTGGCAATGGCCCGGTAACGCTCCTCGATCAGGGCGTCAGCCGCGCCGCGGTGGATGCGCGCCTCCAGAGCCTCGACCTGTGTGATCAGGCGTTCCGTGTCCTCGGGGCCGAGGCGCTGCAAGATCGCGGCATCGCGCTCCAGCACGGCCGCGGCCACGAGTCGTGCGTTGGCGCCGCGCAGTTCCCCGGGCAGGGCCGCCTGCACCGCCAGCAGCGCCTCTTCGAAGGGAGGCGCCAGAGCGAGCCTTGCCGGAGGTGATTTGGCGCGGAGTTGGCTCTCGATGGCATCCAGAAGCGCCTCGATGCCTTCGCCGCGGTTGGCAATCACAGGCACCACCGGGCAGCCAAGGCGCTCGGAGAGCTTCAGTGTGTCGATATGCAGGCCGCGCGCGTTGGCGACATCCAGCATGTTCAGGGCAATCACCATCGGCAGTCCCGCATCCAGCAGCTGGCTGGCGAGATACAGCCCGCGCTCCAGCGAGCTCGCGTCGATGATGTTCAGCAGCAGATCCGGCTCGCCGGAGAGCACGAAAGACTGTGCGATCTGCTGGTCCAGCGAATCGGCCTCGTGCGAGACGTGCAGGGAGAAGGTCCCCGGAAGGTCCACCAGTGCGTGGCGTAGGCCTGCGTGCTCGAAATGCCCGGTCTTGCGCTCCACGGTGACGCCGGGCCAGTTGCCAACCCGTTGCTGCGCGCCCGTCAGGCGGTTGAAAAGGGTGGTTTTGCCGCAGTTCGGATTACCGACCAGCGCAATGGTGGCAGAGCGGTTCACAGGCGTTTCACCTGCATGGATGCGGCTTCATCGCGACGCAGACTCATACGGAAGCCGCGCAGGCGTATCTCCATCGGGTCGCCCAGAGGAGCCGGGCGCTCGACCAGGAAGACGGTTCCGGGTGTAAGGCCCATGCTGAGCAGGCGGTTCCGGTAGTGCTCCGGCATGCCGTCGAAGCCAACGATCTCGGCCTGATCGCCGCGGTGGAGGTCTGCGAAGCTGACGAGGGTTGCACTGCTCATGCGTCGATCATAGGAGCTAATGAGAATTATTAGCAACAACGGCGGGCAGATCCGATGCTGCCCGGGCGTTCCGGTAAAGCCCTGAACCAGCTCGCCAGGAGCGCGTGCTAACCTCCGCCGCGTTCACGAGGGGGCAGTGTCATATGCCGATGGCGGAGAGTTCCTTGATCCAGATGCGAGACTGCGACGCACGCTCCACGCAGCGTTGTTCAGGTAATGCCCGCTCATGAATGCCGAGCCGAGCCGCCTTCTCGGCGAATTGCTGCTCGCCGGCACGCCCTTCATGGACGTCAGAGCCGAGATCGAGTTTGTGCGGGGCGCCATCCCCGGTGCGGTGAACATGCCCATCCTTGAGACGGCGGAACGCGAACGCGTGGGTACCTGCTACAAGGAGAAAGGGCAGGAGGCCGCGATCGCGCTGGGTCATCGCCTCGTGCACGGTGTCGTGAAGGACGCGCGGGTCGCGGCGTGGTGCGACTTCGCGCGTGCCCACCCCGATGCGTGGCTTTACTGCTGGCGCGGGGGGCTGCGCTCCCGTACCGCTGCGCAATGGTCGGCCGAGGCGGGCACTCCGGTGCAGGTGGTGCCCGGCGGTTTCAAGGCTCTGCGCCAGCGGCTCATCGACGAACTGGAACAAGCCGCCCCGAGCGAGGACTGGTACATCATCGGAGGCCGCACCGGCAGCGCCAAGACGGCGCTGATCAACAGCCTCCCCGGCGGCATCGACCTCGAGGGTTTCGCGCGCCACAGGGGTTCCAGTTTCGGTCGACGGGCCGGAAATCCCCCGGTGCAAGTCGACTTCGAGAACGCCCTGGCGCTTGCGCTGCTGCGGGAGCGCCGCGCGTCTCCGGGGCGGTGTCTGTTCCTGGAAGACGAAAGCCGGCAGATCGGGGCTCTTTCGGTGCCTCTGCAGGTGTACCGGAGAATGCGTGAGACGCCTGTCATCGTGCTGGAGGTGCCGCTGGAGCAGCGGGTATCCAGGATCCTCGACGACTACATACGGGTCGACCTCGAGGAACACCTCGCACTGGATGCCGAACGTGGCTTCGACACCTTCTCGATCCAGTTGGAGGAAAGCCTCCGGAGGATCCGCAAGCGTCTGGGGGCTGAGCGTTTCCTGCTGGCCAGCCGCTTGCTCGAGGCTGCGCTCTCGGTGCACCGCTCGCGGGGCGAAACCGCTGAGCACCGCGCCTGGATCAGCCTGCTTCTCGAGCAGTACTACGACCCGATGTACGACTACCAGTTGGGGAACGCTGCCGAACGCATCGTCTTCCGGGGTGAGACCGGCGCGGTGCGCGAGTGGGCACTCAGCAAGCGCTGATGCGCCCGGGGGCAATCTCTGCGCTGACGCGGCCGATCACCGAGGCCTGATACCCGGCCGCGACGAGTTCGGAGAGGCAATCTTCGGCGGCGGCGGCCGGCACCCCGGCCAGAAGCCCGCCCGCGGTTTGCGGGTCTGCCAGCAGCGCCTGTGTCGAGACGTCCAGACGGTCGATGCCATCAATCTGCGACAGCGCCGCCGCGTTGGCATGGTGCAGCGAACTCCGGTAGCCGGCGGCAAAACATTCCCTCGCACCGGCAAGCGCAGGAATCGCGGCGACCACGAGTTCCGCGCCCATACCGGAGGCGCGAAGCATTTCACCCAGATGCCCCAGCAACCCGAAGCCCGTGACGTCGGTGCAGGCACTGATGCCGTGGCGGCGGAAGATCGCGATCGCAGCGGCATGGCCCTGCTGCATCACCCGAAGCGCTTCGCTGATCCAGTGGCCGTCCGCGGCGCCGGCCATGTTGGCCGAAAAGAGAACACCCGTACCGAGTGCCTTGGTGAGGATGAGAGCCTGTCCATCGCGCAGGCCGGATTTGAGCAGCAGGCCATCTCGGGGCGCGAAGCCGTTCACGCTCAGCCCGAAGCCCAGTTCGGCTCCCTCGCTGCTGTGTCCTCCGGCGAGTATCACGCCATCGGCCAGCAAGGCGCTGCGCGCCCCGGCCATCAGTTGACCGAGGGTGTCGCGCACGATGTGGGGTGCGGCATGTGGAACGGTCGCGATCGCCAGCGCGGAGTGCGGTTTCGCGCCCATCGCGTGGAGGTCGCCGAGTGCGTGGACGGTGGCGATACGCCCCAGCAGCCACGGATCCTCGACGAAGGCGCGGAAGTAATCGACGCTCTGCACCAGCACCTGCCCCGGCGGTGGCGCGATTACCGCGGCATCTTCGGCACTGTCGATACCATGCAGCAGATCACCCGGTGTGGATCCGCCCAGGCCGGCAAGGACGGCAGACAAAGTCTGTGCATCGACCTTCGCAGCACATCC
Organism: Pseudomonadales bacterium; assembly: GCA_044352225.1. Taxonomy (GTDB): domain Bacteria; phylum Pseudomonadota; class Gammaproteobacteria; order Pseudomonadales; family UBA5518; genus UBA5518. Next base: position 4,005 of record JBILEG010000215.1, read on the forward strand.
GCCGCAGCGCCTGCCTTCCTGCGCGGATAGCACCTCCGGCGCTACGGGCGTCACACGGTACATGGAGATGAAGCGGCGATCGATGCGGTCCTTCCATTGCCATACCCAACGGCCCGCGGCGAAGAAGTGCCCGCGGGAGGCCACCGCGTGTTTGCCGCCTGTCGCGATCAGCGACAGAAAGCGCGTCTGCGGGTGATAGGAACGAAGTGCCTCGTTGCGCAGGGCGCGCGCAAGATTGTCGGCGAGGACCTCTCCCTCGCGCACCGCATACACGCCGCTCTTGGCTACAGGTTCCGGCAAAGAGGCGATATCGCCTGCGGCAAACACGCGCTCGTGCGAGACGGAGCGCAGGCTCTGCTCCACCTGCACGAAACCTGATTTGTCGCAGGCAAGGCCCGCATCGCGCGGCCACGAAGGTGCGGCGGCGTGGATCGCCCACACGGGCAGATCGCATGCGATGCGGCGGCCATCCGCGAGCGCCAGTGCACCCATATATGCCGACGCGACGCGGGCGCCGCACAGGATCCCGATGTCGCTGCCTGCGAGACGCGCTTCGAGACTGCGCCGAACGCGGGCGGTGTGTCCCTCCAGAATCCGCTCTCCCGCGCAGGCGAGGACGATGCGGGCTTTGGCGCCCGCCGGCACGCTCTGCTGCAGGCGCCAGGCAATCGCCAGCGCGATCTCGACGGCGGCGGCGCCGCCGCCCACGACCACGATGTGTCGCGGCCCGTGCCCCGCAGCGATCATGGCTTCGGTCTTTTTCCAGACGCCCACAAAGCGGTCTATGGGTTTTACCGCCACGCCGTGTTCCGCCGCCCCCGGGATGCCCTCAAGCGCAGGACCTGATCCGGTATTCAGGGAAAGCAGGTCCCAGCCCAGTCCTCCGCGATCCTGCACCTCGACCGTGCCGTGCTGCATATCGATGGCCGAGAGGCTGCCGTGCACGAACCGGGCGCCGGTGGCAGCGCACAATCGTGCGAGGTCTATGTGGCAGTCGGCGTGGCTGTAGTGCCCGGCGACAAGACCGGGGAGCATGCCGGAGTAGGGCGTGTGTACATCACGGCTGAGCATCGTGACGCGCACCCCCGGCAGGGGTTTCATGCCGAAGCGGCGCAGAACCGCAACGTGCGCGTGACCACCACCTACCAGCAGCAGTTCGCGCTGCACCACGCGCTCACCGGGGATGGGGGAGTACTTCATGCCGGCGCTCAAGCCTCCGGCCCTGCAATGGCCATGTGGCGCAGGATCCTGCGCAAGTGCTCGCGGTCGGCACTTTCCAGCGGCGCCACCAGTGCGTCGTTGACGCGCACGGCGGCGCTCTCCAGTACGGGCTGCAGTTCCCGCCCGGTTGGCGTCAGAAACACCCTCGTCACGCGTCTGTCCGCCGTGCAATGCACGCGCTGCACGTAGCCATCGGCTTCCAATCGTGCGAGCGCGCGTGTGGCCGCCGCCTTGTCGGCTGACACCGTGTCGGCGAGTGCCTGTTGCGAGCGGCCGTCGTCGATGTAGAGCGCGAAGAGATACAGGTAGCGACCAGGCCCGAGCCCGAGGGGTGCGAGTTCGCGCTCCAGCATTCGCAGGCTGCGCCGCCGCAACAGTGCGATGTAACGCGCCTCGATGTCGGCAAGTTCAATCATGTGCCACCGCTCCGGCGCCGGGCGACTGTCCCGGCGCGGCCTTGCCCACCTTCAGCCACCAACTGCCGATCGCCATCACGATCATGGAGGCAGCGAACACCAGGAAAAGATCCTGCTGCGCGAGCGTACTGGCCTCGCGGATGATCATGGCGTCCAGTGCTGCCAGGGCGGACTGCGGATCCGCGGCGGGACCCTGCAGGGACTGCAGCAATTGAAGCCCCTCGCTCTCGCCCCCCCTGGAAACGGTTTCCACAAGCCGCTCCCGATGCACGACCGTGCGTTCGTCCCAGAAGGTCACTCCGATCGCCGTGCCGATGCTGGAGGCGAGCATGCGCCAGAAGTTGAAGAGCCCGGCGGCGCTGCTGATTTTTTCGGGCGGCAGCCCGGTCATGATCGTCATCATGAGCGGTAT
>JBILEG010000457.1:0-3201 GCA_044352225.1 Pseudomonadales bacterium
GCCCAGGGTGATCAGTGGGCGCGGATCCATTTTCCGGAACACCTGACCGACCACAGGAAGAGTGAGCAGCGGGATCACGCTGGTGGTGGCCATCACGATTCCGGACACGCGCGCGTTGTAGCCCAGCACGGTCTGCATCCAGATGGGATAGATGACGCCGGAGATCACCAGTCCTGCGTAGAAGATCGAGATCAGCGTACAGCCCAGCACGAAGTTGCCGTGGGCGAAGATCGAGAAGTCGACCACGGGGTGCGCCTCGTCGCGCTCCCAGGCCCAGAACAGCAGGAGGCAACTGGCCGATGTCGCGAGCAGCGCACAGATCTGGCCGGAGGCGAGCCAGTCGAGTTCATGGCCGCGATCGAGCGCAAGCTGCCCGGTGATGACGCCGGTGACCAGCAGGACCAACCCGATGAAATCCACCGGGCCGCGCACCCGCTCGGATTCGTAGGGACTGACGAGCACCCACACCGACCATGCTGCCAGCAAGCCGATGGGGAGGTTGATGTAGAAGACCCAGGGCCAGCCGAGCGTGTCGGTGATCAGGCCTCCCAGCACGGGGCCGGCGATCGGCGCGACGCCGCTGGTCAGGCTCCAGATCCCGAGCGCGAGGCCGTGTTTTTCCGGCGGATAGATTTTCAGCAGTAGCGACTGCGAGAGCGGCAGCAGCAGGCCGCCTGCGAGCCCCTGGAAGGCGCGGAACATCAGCAACTGGTCGAAGCTGCCGGCGGCAGCACACAGCCAGGACGCAAGCGTGAACAGCAGCACGGAGGTCACGAAGGTTCGTACCTGCCCGAACTGCGCGGTGATCCAGCCCGAAAGCGGCAGCATCACGGCCAGGCAGACGCCGTAGATCGTCATGATCCAGCTCGCCTGCGACGGCGTCGCGGCAAGGTCGCCCGCGATCGTGGGCAGGGCTACCACCACGATGGTGGTGTCCAGCACGTTCATGAAACTGGCAGTCGCGATACCGACTGATGCGATCGTCAGGGGTAAGCCGGTCAGGCGCTGTTGCCCGGAGGCGCTCACTGCGCGGCGCCCGTTCCCGCAGCGGCGGCAATCGTGGCGGTGACGAGTTCATCCGCACCTTCATCCCTGTCGTCGAACGCGGTCGACGTACCCAGCGGGGCGTCCCTGGCGGCGGTCGCCGTGCGCGAAGTGCTGCGCTCGTGGGTGTCTACCGACACATGAAGGCCCGCGCCGAGTGGCAGCGGGTGGGTCGGATCGATGCCGCCCTCGATGTGTATGCGCACCGGTACGCGCTGCACGATCTTGATCCAGTTGCCCGTGGCATTCTGCGCGGGCAACAGCGCGAAGACCGACCCCGTGCCGTTGCCGATGCTTTCGATGCGGCCAGCCAGTTCCAGTTGGTCGTCGTAGAGGTCAGAGCGTATCTGCACACGCTGCCCCGGGCGGATGTTACGCAACTGGTTTTCCTTGAAGTTGGCCTCCACCCACACAGCGCCGGCCTCGGCGATGCTGAAGAGCGGTGTTCCCGGAGCCACCCGTTGCCCGAGTTGCACTCGCCGCTTTGCGACGGTGCCGTCGACAGGTGAAACGATGCGCGCCTTTTTCAGCATGCGCCAGGACGAGCGCAGGCTGGAGGCCGCAGCGCTGACCATCGGGTGCGCAGCAAGATCGCCTGATCCTGCTCTGACCACCGCCTCGGCCAGCGCCCGGCGTGAGGTTTCGAGTTCGCCGTCTGTCTCTTCGGCGCGCGTCCGTGCTGCGTCAAGTTCTTCTTCTGCCAGCATGCGCCGTGCTGCAAGGCGCTTGCGGCGTTCGTACTCCTCAACTGCCAGGCGGTGCGTGATTTCCTTCAACTTCAACTCGGCGCGGGCGCGTTCGACCTGCGCGCGCCTTGCCTGTACTTCCTGCACTGCAAGGCCGAGCATCTGCTTGCGCGAGTCCAGGGTGAGCAACATGTCCCCGTCCGCGATCAGGGCGAGCGTCTGGCCTGCGCGTACCGGCTCGTTGTCCTCCACGCCGACCTGCACGACAGGGCCGTCCACCTCGGCGGAAACAGTGATGAGATTGCCGGTGAGGTAGGCGTTGTCAGTGGTTTCACGCCACTGCCCGACAGTCAGGTACCACCAGACGCCACCACCCGCGGCGCCGCAGAGCAGAAGCAGGATGATGAGAATCGTCAGATGACGGCGGCGCGGACGCACAACAGATTCCATGACGACTCCTGTAACGGCGCGGCATCATAGAGGTGTGGTAGTTGATCGATCAACGATGGGGCGACGGTAATTCCCTGCCGGCCCATCTTCGGGGCGCGCTACACTCCAACCGTGTCTGTGTTTCCCCCGGGTTCTGTCATGGATCTTGTTCCCTACGCTGTGCCTTTTTTCCTCGGGGCCATCATCCTCGAGTTCGTGTGGGGCCGCTGGTCCGGTAACGACACCTACCGCCTGAACGACACGGTCAACAGCCTGAGCCTCGGTGTCCTGAGCACCGCCACCAAGTTGCTGGGCCTGAACCTTGCCGGCCCTGTATTCGCCGGCGTCGCGACGCATGTCGCGCCATTCCGCCTCGACCCGTCGTCTCCATGGACGTGGCTCTTCGCCTTGCTCCTCTTCGACTTCTGCTATTACTGGTTCCATCGCATCAGTCACGAGCGCGCGCTCTTCTGGGCCTCACACGTGGTCCATCACCAGAGCGAGGAGTACAACCTCTCGACCGCCCTCAGGCAGACGAGTACGGGCTTCCTGGTGGCGTGGGTGTTCTACATACCCTGCTTTTTGCTGGGTGTTCCGGCCGAGGTCTTCGTGACGGTCGGTTCCGCCCACCTCATTTACCAGTTCTGGATCCATTCCCGGCACATCCCCAAGTTGGGGGTTCTGGAATGGTTCCTCGTCACGGCCTCCAACCATCGCGTGCACCATGCCCGCAACCCGGGCTACGTGGACACCAACTACGGAGGGCTGCTGATCGTGTGGGATCGTGTGTTCGGCACCTTTGCAGAGGAGAGAGACGAAGAGCCCTGCGTGTACGGCGTCACGACCCAGTTGCGCAGCTGGAACCCCGTGTGGGCAAACGTCCATATCTACCGGGATATGTGTGTGGACGCTGCGGCTGCGGGGTCTTTGCGTGGCGCACTGCGCGTGCTCGGGGCGCGGACAGGTTGGCATCCGGAGAGCAGCCCGCTCGCGAACAAGGCGCGGCAACCCTTCGCTCCCTATGACCCTGCCACGCATCTGG